>JBBSNE010000017.1:0-15393 GCA_038232815.1 Euzebyales bacterium
AGCCGGACTTCATTGGGCCATTCGAGTGGAGCGGATTCGCCTCACCTCAGGAGTACCGGCGTCGCCTGGATGAAGACGGTCTGCTTGGAGCCAGCCCGTACAACCTCGTCGTCGCAGCGTCCTGCGACGATTCGGCGGTTGGCTTGGTCAACTGGTGAGACACGGACCGGGCAGGCCCGGGCGCGTGGGAGATCGGGGTGCTGATCGTCCCGGACATGCGAGGACGAGGCGCTGGAACCGCCGCGCAAAGCCTCTTGGTCGATTATCTGTTCTCCATGACGACTGCTCATAGGATTTAGGCTGGCACCGAGGTGGAGAATGCCGCGGAGCAACGGGCACTCGAGCGGTGCGGGTTTCGCCAGGAGGGCCTTCTTCGTGGCCATCACTTCCGAGACGGCCAGTGGCGAGACAGTTTCATCTACGGTCTGACACGGCCGGACAATCCCACACGGCCACGACCGTGAAGGGTGGCCCTCAACCGGCCCGGACCTCGGCGATACGCGAAGTTTTGGCCACCAGCGCCTGGGAAGGGTCAAGAGATCTCAGCCGGCGTTGCGGTGCTGGTCCTGCGTCTTGGGCCTGTACGACGTCATCGGCACGACTCGGCGGGACCTGCGCAGTCGCGGTGTCTCGTTCCAGCCGCGCGTGATCCCCACACACGGCCGGAGGGCCACCTTCGCCGACGCCGCCTCGCCCACCAACTACTGGTAGGGTAGCGGTATGGTCAAGCAAACGATGGTGCACCTGACGGAGGAGTTGATCGAGCGCGCCGACGCCGAGGCACGCAAACGCAGCGTTTCACGTTCAGCCTTGATTCGGGAGGCACTCGGCGCCTTCTTGGCCGACAGTACCGACGCGGCCATCGACCGCAGGATGCAGCAGGGTTACGACGCCATTCCACAAGCAACCACGGATGACTGGGGAGACCTTGCCTCTCTGGCAGATCGTTCCACTCGTGAACTCATGAAACGCCTGGCTGTCGAGGAGCGCGCAGCCGGAGCTGATTCGTGGTAGCTCGGGGACAGGTCTGGTGGTTTGAAGATGAAGACATCCCTCGCCGACCCGTTCTGGTTTTGACCCGGACGGCCGTCACCGACCGTCTGACACATGTCGTGGCGGTTCCGGCCACCACCGTGATCCGCCACTTGCCGACCGAGGTCACCTTGAGTGCTGCGGACGGCATGCCGCAAGAGTGCGTGCTGACGCTGGACAACGTCGGGCAGTTCCGGACGTCGTTGTGCACCGAGCTCATCACCGAGTTGTCCGACGCGCGTATGCAAGACGTCTGTGACGCGCTGTTGATCGCGACTCAATGCGTCCGCGGCTGATCAGTAGGCCCTCTCATAATCTGTCGCATCGCTGGTCCTTGGCCTTGGCCTGCGCGACGTTGCGGACAGCGTCACCGGCAATGAACCCTTGGGCGGCGGCATGACGGGCCGCGGTGACGGTGTCGGCCACCAACTGCAGCGAGTGTCCCTCAGCAGCAAGCAGCCCAGCCAGCTTCTGCACCTGATTGTCGCGGGAGGCGTCATGGCTGACATCGCGGATGTAGATGGCCTGCACCCGACCTGGGTTGCGACGGACGATGTCGGCGTAGATCTCGGGGTCCTCCTGCCCGCTGTCGCCGATCAGCAAAAAGAGCAGTTCGGGATAGGTGTCCAGAATTTGCTGGATGGCATCACGCTTGTGACTGCCATGGCTGGTGGGCAACAGTTCCTTCGCGTTGACGCCCCAGTCTCGCAACAGCAGTGGCCCAGCGGGGATGTCGTTCAGGTCGAAGAACTCGACAAGGACGTCATACAAGTTCCAAGGGCTGCTGGAGACGTAGAAGATCGGGTTCCTGCCGTCATGCAGCGCCCGGTAGAACCCACTGACACCTTCGAACGGCAGGCGGGTTCGAGCGTTGCCGAACAGGACCTTCTTTGCCATGCTGACCAGGCTTGTGGCCCCGGTCTGCAGCACCGTGTCGTCCACGTCGGAGATCACCCCGAATTGCGCGTCAGATCCGGGCACCACGATGCTGGCTGTCGCCTGGACGGCGGGAACATCACCCCGGATCGGTGCCAAAAGCTCCACCTTGGCGGTCTGGACGTAGGCATGCCCCACAGGCAACGAGGGCCTCACGGGCAACCACGCCTCGAAATAGCCCTCGTCATCAGCCTCGAGTTCCAGATCGGTCTGGTCGAAGCACACCCGCACCCGGGCATGTGGGACCTCGTCGGATTCGAAACGCCGGTAGGCGTTGGTCAAGTTCTCCCACAGTGAAGCGTCATCCCGCGCCGGCTGGATGTTGTTGACCTCCAGGACCCGACCCATGATCCAGATGCGGTCGGCGCGGCCGTAGGTCAGGTACGGAAAGGCAATCAGCTGATCGGTCCCGAATCGATCGTTCAGCCGGTACCGGACGCGATCGGTTCCTGTGTCCACCGCATCGATTGCACGTGTGAGATATCGCGTCCACTGACTCATTACGACCCAGTCGTATGAACCCGGTTCTGGGTCGCCTCAACGCCGTCCGAGATGACCATCAACACCGCGTCAGCCGCATGCTCGGTAGCGGCGTCGATCACGTCGGAACGTTCCGAAGAGCCAAAACGCTGTAGCACATACTTTGCGGCGGGCATCTGCCCGGGGGGACGGCCGATACCAAAGCGGATGCGAACGTACTCCTCGTCACCAACCTTGTTCTTGATGTCCTTGACCCCGTTGTGCCCGCCTGCGCCGCCCCGCTTGACACGCAGCACCCCAGGCTCCAGATCAAGCTCGTCGTGGACCACGATCAGGCGAGCCACCGGAAGTTTGTAGAAACGCACGAGCTGTTGAACCGGGCCACCCGAATGGTTCATGTAGCCAAACGGCACGGCCAGTGACAGGGGCGTTCCGCCGGGGCGATCCCAGGTGTCAGCCACCAACGCCTGGGCCTTGTGCGGCTTCAGCTCAACGCCCAAGCGCCGGGCCAACGTCCGTATGACGTCGGCACCGATGTTGTGCCTGGTACCGCCGTATTGCCCCTCGGGGTTGGTCAGCCCAACGGCAAGCCAGCGCTCCATGTCACCGGCTTCTGGCGGCCAGCGGGACTGGAACCAACCCGATAGAGGAATGTCTGACTACTCGCCGCTGTCGCCGTCTTCTTCGCCGCCATCCTCGCCATCGGACTCTCCACGGTCCTCGACGGTCTCGCCCTCGATGGGCTCGCCGTCCTCGCCGATCAGCAGGGTTTCCTCGTCCTCGGTCTCTTCGACCGGCTCCAGGTCAGGCAGTGTGATCGATACCGCGGTGCGTTCAGGATCGTCCAACAGCTCGACACCGCTGGGAAGGGGGATCTCTCCGGCACGGATGACGTCGCCGACCTCCAATCCCTCGACACTGGTCTGCAACATGTCCGGCACCTCAAGGGGCAGGACCTCGATGGTCACCACGTTCATCGGCTGGCTGACGATGGCACCTTCTGGGCCCTCCCCCTCCACGACAAGCGGCACCTCGACGGTGACCTTGACGTTGCGGTTGATGGCGACGAAGTCGACGTGCATGACGTCGCGACGAACGGGATGGCGATAGATCTCGCGGGGCATGGTCAGGTGGATGTCGCCGTTGACGTCCAGGTTGATGACCGCGTTCTCACCCGCTTCGGTGGTCAGGGCGTGACGCAGTTCTTTGGCGTCGACATGAATCGGGGTGTTGTCGACGTCGGGACCGTAGGTCACGGCGGGTACCCGCCCGTTTGCGCGCAACGTGCGCGCCTCACCCTTGCCGTCACCAGGACGGGTGTCGGCGCTCAGGGCGATTTGCTCAGCCATCGAATCTGCTCCTCAAAAGATTGGTTCGCACCGGAGGTGGTCAGGCCGGTTCGGGACAACGCGCGGGCAGGGTCACACAGCCGCATGCGCGCGGGCACGACAGTGTAGCGGCGTCAAGAGGCGTTGTCGTCGTTGAACAACTCGCTGACGGACTCGTCTTCGAAGATGGCCCGCATGGTCTGGGCGATGATCGGGGCGATCGACACCTGTTCGATCTTGGTGCAACCAGAGTCCTGTGGTATCGGCAGGGTGTTGGTCACCACGATCTTTTCGATGGGGGACGCCTGCAGGCGCTCATAGGCCGGGCCACTCAGCACCGGGTGCGTCGCACATGCGATGATCCGCCGAGCGCCCCTAGTCATCAGCATCTCCGCCGCACCGCACAGGGTGCCAGCCGTATCGATCATGTCGTCGACCAACACCACGGTCTTTCCGGTGACCTCACCGACGACCGCCAGGGTTCTGGCCACGTTGTGTGCGGTCCTGGTCTTGGCCAAGAACGCGATGGGGGCGTCGTGCAGTCGGGTGGAGAACTTCTGTGCCAGCCGCACCCCGCCCGCGTCGGGGGAGGCGATGACGATGTCATCAGGGTCTAGGTTGTCGGTGATCCAGCCAACCAGTAACGGCAGCGCCGTCAGGTGATCAAGCGGGGTGTTGAAGAAGCCCTGGATCTGCCCGGTGTGCAAATCGACGCTGACGACCCTGTCCGCCCCGGCGGTGGTCAGCAGGTCGGCCAGCAGGCGTGCGGTGATGGGTTCGCGCGATTTGCTCTTCTTGTCCTGACGGGCATAGCCGTAGTAGGGCACCACCGCGGTGATGCGCTTGGCCGACGCCCGTTTGGCCGCGTCGATCAGGATCAGTTGTTCCATGATGTTGGCGTTGACCGGTTCGCAATGGGTTTGCACCAAGAACACATCGCTGCCCCGCACGTTCTGACCGTAGCGACAGTAGATCTCCCCGTTGGCGAAGCGGTGGATGTCGACGTCACCCAACGGCAACCCCAGATGATCGGCCACCTCTACGGCCAACACACGGTAAGCCGTACCGGAGAAAACCTGCATACGCTTTTTGTTGATGACTTCCATCACGGTTGATCGCCCTGCTCGTGACGGTCGCGCCGTCGTGCGGCCCACCCGTCGATGGTGCGTCGCTGACCCCGTTCGAATGCCAACGCGTCGGCTGGCACATCGGTGGTGACGGTCGATCCCGCGCCGACGTATGCCCCCTCCCCGATCTCGATCGGTGCCACCAGCATGGTGTCGGAACCGACGAACGCGCCGTCGCCTATCGTGGTCTGGAACTTGGAGAACCCGTCGTAGTTGACGGTGATGGCACCGGCGCCGAAGTTCACGTTGCGGCCCAGATCGGCGTCGCCGACGTAGGACAGATGCGGAACCTTTGATCCCTCCCCGATGACCGCGTTCTTCGTTTCGACAAACCCACCGGCCTTGCTGTCTGCATGCAGGACGGTGCCGGCTCGCAGGTGGGTGTAGGGGCCGACCTGTGCACGTGGCCCGATCTGTGCGTCAACGGCAACGGTGTAGGCCACCGTTGCATCTGTTTCGACCCGTGTGTCGGTCAGTCGGCTGTGCGGACCGATGGTGGCACCCGCGCCGATGTGGGTGTCACCGTGCAACATCACACCCGGCAGCAAAATGGCATCAGGCTCGACGACGACGGCGGCGTCGACATAGGTCGCGCCCGGATCGACGACGCGAACCCCGTCGCGCATCAACCCCTCCAGGATGCGTTGTCGGAGCAACACCTCGACGTGGGCCAGTTGGACCCGGTCGTTGACGCCCCCCACCTCATCGGCGTCGACCGGCACACCGATCACCCCGGCCTCGTCGGCCAACAACGCGACGGTGTCGGTCAGATACTCCTCACCTTGGGCGTTGTCGCGATTGATCCGTGCCAACGCATCCCGCAGAGCGCCGGCGTCGAAGGTGAACAAGCCGGTGTTGACCTCGTCGATGTCCAGTTGCTCGGGTGTCGCATCCCCATGCTCGATGATGGCCGCGATCGATTCCCCATCGCGGACGATGCGTCCGTAGCCGCTGGGATCGGGCAGACGGGTGGTCAACACGGCAGCCGCAGCGTCACCCCGTTGTTGCATGCCCCGGCGGAGAGATGCGGTGGTCACAGCGGGGACATCCCCGGCCACGACCATGACCTGTCGGGCCTCATCCAGGGCCCCGGATTCAAGTGCAACCCGGACGGCGTGACCCGTTCCCAACTGTTGGTGCTGGGTGACACAGGTCAGACCCGGGACCGCCAGACTCTGGGCGTGGACGGTCACTTGATCCGCCTCGTGCCCGACCACGACGACGATTCGGTCCAACTGCAGGGGTCGCAGTGCCTCCAACACCCATTCCAACAGCGATCGTCCCGCGACGGTGTGCAAGACCTTGGGCGTGGCAGAACGCAAACGGGTGCCCTTGCCTGCGGCAAGCACCACAGCGGTGTTCATCGCAAGGGTCCGATCGGATTGGCACGAAGGCAGGACTGGCAGACGGGGTGGTCTGACCTGAGCTCGGGGGGAAGGTATCGAACCTTCAACTTCGACTCCAAAGGACGACGTGATGCCATTTCACCACCCCCGATCGAGTGGGATCGACAGCCTAGCGTGAGCTAACGGTGCGATACGACGGGGCCCCCTGCGGGAGAGTTGGTCACCGTGACCGCCGCAAAGCGACCGGCGACGCGGGCGGCGATGCGTTGAGCCTCATCGGTGTCGGCGGCCAACGCCAACAACGTCGGCCCACTGCCGCTGAGAACCGCTCCCAGGGCGCCGGCATCGACCAACGCCCTGCGGTCTGCGCGAAGGCGGGGCAACAACACCTCGGCTGCGTCCTGCAAGTCATTGTGCAGCGCCGGACCCAGCCGCTCTGGATCCCCAGAGCGGATCGCTGTCAGAACCTCATCAGCTTCGATGTGGTTCACGGTGCAGTGCTGATCCCATGCCTCATAGACCGTTGGGGTCTGCAGTTGTTCCGCCGCCATGCACACCACCCATTCGAACACCCCCCGGCTGAGCACGCCCACCAGTCGGCTGCCTCTGCCGGTCGCCATCGCCGTGTTGCCAATCAAACAGAACGGCACGTCGGCGCCCAGCCCCTCGGCGATGTCCAGCAGGGCCACACGGGACAGCTCGGCACCCCACAAGTCGTTCAACCCCACCAGCGCAGCAGCGGCGTCCGCGGATCCTCCCGCCATCCCGCCCCCCACCGGAATGCGTTTTTCCAACATGACCCGTGTTCGCACCGCCGCGGTGTCGTCAAGTGACAGTCCAACCCGGCGGGCAAGCATTCGCGCCGCCCGTAGGATCAGGTTGTCATCACCATCGGGCACCGCCGCCCCCCCGTTGTGGGACAGCTTGATCTGCATTCGCCCCCCCGACGTCGGATGATGCAACCGCCCCTCCGCCGCATCCAGTTCCATGACCAATGTGTCGGACAACGCAACCGATTGAAAGACCGTGACCAACTCGTGGTAGCCGTCATCGCGCGTTCCCCGAACTGACAGGAACGGGTTGATCTTCGCGGGCACGCGTACCCGGATCCGCTCGGGACGCTGCGTTGGAATGGCCACGACCCCAAACCTTACGAGAAAGCGTCACTGCACGGCGGCCAGACGTGTCCAATCCTGTGGCGTCAGTTCCTCCGCTCGGCTGTCGCGGGGCAAGTCAGAACTGCGCAACCACATGTCGATGTCGGCGGGGCGACGGGCAGAGGTCGCAAGAGCGTTTCGCAACATCTTTCGACGCTGCGAAAAGCCGGCGTCGACCAACGCTATCGTTCGTTCCACGACATCGTGCAGCACGTGCGGGTACGGAGTCAGGGACACCGTCACCGATTCGACGTTTGGAATCGGATGAAAGGCCTGCCTGCTGATCGACCCAGCCATGCGGGCCTGGGCAAGCAGGGCGATCTTCACACTGACCGCACCATAGGCAGGATCTCCGACCGACGCGACCCAGCGTTGCCCGACCTCTCGTTGAACCATCAGGTGATAGCCGGCGAGCGCGCCCTCGCGAAGCGCGGTCATCAGGATCGGTGTCGCGACGTTGTACGGCAGATTGGCGATCATCGTTGCCGGACCATCACCGATCAGTTCGGCATAGGAAACTGCAAGCGCGTCAGCCACCGTGATGGTCACGCCGGGCCCGACTACCTCGGCCAAGGCCGCGGCCAAGCCGTGATCCACCTCGATGGCGTGCACCTGCGCCCCGGCCTCCAGCAGCGCCAATGTCAAGCTGCCAAGGCCCGGCCCCACTTCGACCACGACATCGCCAGGCTGCACACCCGCGTCACGAACAATGCGGCGGACGGTGTTGGGGTCGGTGACGAAGTTCTGTCCGCGTTGTTTGCTGGGGTGCAACCCATGTGTGCGCAGAAGTTGCCGCACGTCTCCACCACCCAGCAGTGGCCGTGGCACGGGCATCGGTCACTCAGCCATCGTCGGGCAGGGCAAATGCCTGTTTTGCATTGGTCGTCACCTGCGCCGCCATCCCTGCGGCATCGGTGTCGAACAACTCTGCCAAAAACGCCGTCGTGACGGTCACGAACGAGGGGGCGTTCGGTTTCCCGCGGTGTGGATGAGGGGTGAGATACGGCGAATCGGTCTCGGTCAACAGCAAGTCCAAGGGGACTTTGGCTGCCGCCTGCTGCAGCCCGGTGGCGTTGGTGAAAGTGACATTGCCGGCAAACGACATGTACCAGCCATGTTCCGCGCAGGTCGCGACCAGGTCGGCATCGCCGGAGAAGCAATGGAAGACGACTCGCGGCAACGGCATCTCGTCGGTCAGGATGCGAACGATGTCGTCGTGGGCTTCGCGGTCGTGGATGACCAGTGTCCGGTCGTTGTCCCTGGCGATTCGGATGTGGCTGCGAAAGGACTCTTCCTGGCGGACCGGCGGGGCACCCTGGCGAAAGTAGTCAAGTCCCGTTTCCCCGACACCGACGACGCGCGGATGCGTGGACAGGTCCGCGATCCGGCCCAGCACCGCCTCGGTCGCTTCGATGGCGTCGTTTGGGTGGATGCCCACGACAGCGAACACCCCCGGGTTGCTGGCGGCGATCTGCACACATTCCGCGCTGGATGCCAGGTCGGTGCCGACGGTGATCATGGTCGACACGCCGTCAACCTGTGCCTGCATGATGGCAGCACGGGCCCCGGTGGGTGCATGGGTCAGGTGGCAGTGGGTGTCGGTGAACACGTTGGCGAGGGTACCCTTGACGCAGGGAACGGAAAGGGACGGATAGGTGCTGTCGAACAAACGCTGGGTCAAGATCATGGTCTTTTTGATCATCTTCGCCATGGTCGGCACGTTCTTCGCCGCCGCGCTGTCCTCACCCTGATGAAACTGGGTGTTGTGGGCTAGACCATGTGAGCTATAGGGTGCGTCGATGCCGCGCCTTTCAGCCATTTTGGCACTCCTGTTGGTCCTCGTTCTGCTACCCACGGCCGGGGCCGTGGCACAACCCATCGGCGGTCAGCCACCGATCACCCGCCAGCCCACCCCCCCGACGTTTCGGCTGGCCGGCGCTGACCGGATCACCACGGCCACCGCCGTGTCACGAACGGGATGGCCGTCGTCAGACGTGGTGGTGCTGGCCAGCGCCGCAGACTTCCCCGATGCGCTGTCGGGCGCGGCATTGGCCGCAGATCTTGACGCCCCGTTGTTGCTGACCAGTCCCACGGCCCTGTCGACTGCGACTGCCACCGAGATCACGCGCCTGGGTGCAGACACCGTGGTGGTATTGGGTGGGACGGGGGCCATCGCAGCGGCGGTGACGACGTCGTTGACCACTGCCGGTGTCACCGTGGACCGCATCGCCGGCACCGACCGGTTTGACACCTCGGCCAAGATCGCGGCGCGTCTGGGTTCCTTCGACGAGGCGGCATTGGTCAACGGCGGCACCTTTTCCGATGCCGTCAGCGCGGGTGCGTTGGCGGCAGGACCTGACCAGACCCCGATCCTGTTGACGCGTTCCGGCGACCTGCCGGCGGCCACGGCCAAGGCACTGGCTGATGCCGGCACCTCGACCATCGACATCATCGGTGGCACCGCCGTGGTGTCAGCCGCCGTGGAAAACGCCTTGCGGTCAGGCGGTTTTGACGTGCAGCGCCTGGGTGGCCCCACCCGATATGCAACCGGTGCCCTGGTCGCCGGCGAAGCCCTGTCCCGTCTGACCGACCCCTCCGTGCACCTGATCCTGGCCACCGGCGAGGACTTCCCCGACGCCCTGGCCGCCAGTCCCTTCGCCGCACGCACCAATGGGGTGGTGCTGATCACCCCGCAGACGGGGGTTGCAAGCGCCCCCCAGATCGAACGGTTGACCGGCCTGTCGATGCCGCGGTTCGACCGTGCCTATCTGATCGGTGGTCCTGCCGCCATCGTCGACGGCGCCGGTTTGGGTGCCGCCGCCGCCACCGGCGCGGTCGCACAACAGCGCACTGCCGAGATCAGCGGCCTGCCGGGATCCGCGGCCGCCGCGACGGTTGAACCCCTGGCGACCAAGACTGCCTTGGACGTGTTGGCCGACGGCGGCAACGCCATCGATGCCACCATCGCGTCCGCAGCCGTCCTGGGGGTTGCCGAGCCGTTCTCGGCCGGGGTCGGCGGCGGCGGCTTCATGGTCATCCGATCCGCCGTCGAAAACCGGGTCGCCACCATCGATGGGCGCGAAGAAGCCCCGCAGGCGTACTTCCCGACCGTCTTCATCGATTCAGACACCGGCGAGCCAATTCCCTTTGAGCAGCGGGTGACCAGCGGTCTTGGCGTCGGGGTGCCCGGAACGGTCGACACCTGGCGGGTGGCCCTGGATCAATACGGCAGCCGCGAGCTTGAGGAGTTGCTGCGACCCGGCATTGAGGCGGCGGACTACGGCATCCCGGTCGACTCGACCTTTGCCGAACAAAGCGTCGACAACGCGGAACGGTTTGGCCTGTTCGAATCGACGGCGGAGTTGTACCTGCCCCATGACGGCCAGCCCTACGCCGAAGGCCAATGGTTCCGCAATCCCGATCTGGCCCAGACCTACCGCCAGATCGCCGCAGGTGGGGCGGACGCGTTCTATCAGGGGCAGATGGCCGCCGACATCGTCGAGGCGGTCCGCACGCCGCCACTGGCGGTGGCCAACCCGCCGGAGCCGGTGCGACCGGGGCTGATGGCCACCGCTGATGTCAACCAGTACCAGGCGCTGCTGCAGGAGCCGACGGTGTCCACCTACCGGGGCCTGGACATCTACGGGATGGGCCTGCCGTCCAGTGGGGGCCTGACCATCGGTCTGGCGTTGAACCAGATCGAGGGGTCCGAGGACACCCTGGGTCCCATCCCGGAGGGCGATGAGGTCGAGCTGTTCCACCGCTATCTGGAATCCATCGGGCTGGCCTGGGCGGACCGCAACGCCTACATGGGTGACAAGGCGTTCGTGGACGTGCCCGAAGACGGGTTGTTGAGCCAGGACTACGCCGACGAACGGGCACAGTTGATCAAGGAGACGTTCAGCGAGCGCCCCTTTGACGAGGGCGATCCGTTCCCGTACTCCGACGACCCGAGTCCTTCAGGACCGACTTCTGCGGAGGTGACCACCAAGGTCACGGGATCCACCACCCACATGAACGTCAGCGACAACGACGGCAACGTCGTGTCCTACACCTTCACGATCGAGTCCATCGGCGGGTCGGGGATCGTGGTTCCCGACCGCGGGTTTCTGCTGAACAACGAGTTGACCGACTTCAACGCCGAACCGCCCCACCCCAATGCCCCTGAGGCGGGGAAGCGGCCCCGCTCGTCAATGAGCCCTACGATCGTGATGAATGGTGATGAGGTGGTGCTGACCGTCGGGACGCCCGGTGGGGCGACGATCATCACCACGGTCATGCAGATCCTGTTGGGCGTGATCGATCGCGAACAGAGCCTGTTCGAGGCGTTGAGCGCCCCCCGTGTGGCGAACTTCAACTCCGAGTCGGACTTCGCCGAACCCGCGTTCATACAAAGCGATATCGCCACAGGACTGTTGGCCCGGGGGCACACCTTCACCGACACCGGTGAGATCGGGGCGGCAAGTGGTATCCAGTTCAACGCCGACGGCACGGTGACCGCAGTCGCCGAACCGGTCAGGCGGGGTGCGGGAGACGCGGGGGTGGTGGCCGCGCCGTAATGGTGGCCCGTGCGCCGTAGGCTGTCGCGCCATGGCCATCACCGATCAACGCATGCCGTTTCCTCCTGACCGGGTCTTGTTGGGCCCCGGCCCCTCAGACGTGCACCCCGCGGTGTTGGAGGCGTTGGGCCGGCCCCTCCTTGGCCATCTCGACCCTGACTTCCTGCCGATCCTGGACCAGATCTGCGATGACCTGCGCACGATCTTCAAGACCGAGAACGAAGCGACCTTGCCGATCAGCGGAACCGGGAGTGCGGGGCTGGAAGCCTGCATGGTCAATCTGATCGAACCAGGCGACAGTGTGGTCGTCGGGGTCAACGGGGTGTTCGGCGGCCGCCTGGCCGAGGTCGCCCGCCGAGCCGGGGCACAGGTGCACACCGTCGAACGGGATTGGGGGCAGATCATCCCTCCCGAGGCGTTCGTTGACGCGGTGCGCGCGCATGACGCCAAGGTCGCCGCGATCGTGCATGCCGAGACCTCCACTGGCGTTCACCAACCGGTGGCCGACATCGGCGCGGCATTGGCCGACAGCGACACCCTGCTGGTGTTGGACACCGTCACCAGCCTGGCCGGGGTGGATGTCGACATCGACGGCTGGCATGTCGATGCGGCGTATTCCGGAACCCAAAAGTGCCTGTCGGTGCCCCCAGGTCTGTCGCCGGTCACCTTCAGCCCCAAGGCTGTCGAGGTGTTGAAAGGGCGATCGACGCCGGTGCAATCGTGGTATCTGGACCTGTCGTTGATACTGGCATACGTCGACGGTGACGGCGGCCGGACCTATCACCACACCGCCCCGATCTCGATGTTGTACGGGCTGGCGCAAGGGTTGTCGTTGGTGTTGGAGGAGGGCCTTGAGAACCGTTGGGCCAGACATGCGCGGTTGGGGGCCATGCTGCAGGACGGGCTGAGTGAGATGGGGTTGCCGCTACTGGCCCAGGAGGGACACCGGCTGCCCCAGTTGACCACGGTGGGACTGCCCGACGGGGTCGATGAGGCCAAGTTGCGTCAACAACTGCTGGAGGACTACGACATCGAGGTCGGCGGAGGACTTGGTGACTTCGCCGGCAAGGCCTGGCGCATCGGTCTGATGGGCCACTCCGCCAGCGAACGCAATGTGCGGCTGGTGCTGGCCGCCATCAATCAGTTGGTGGTATAGCTCAGCGACGCTGGTACGTCGTCACGGTCACCGCCAACGTGGCCGTCACCACCGGGGCCAATCTGGTGGCTCGTTTCGTGAACTGTGCCGGTGTCGCGTGAAACCCCGCCGGACCCATCTGCGCCAGGTCCCCTGCCAGGTCGCGGCTGACCAACAGTCGCTCAACCAGCTGTGTGCGGTCAACCAGATCGAACATGCCACACATCTGGTCGTCCAGGCGCGCCGTCTTGTCCGGTTCGACGGCCAACATCCCCATGGCCGGGGCGATTTCGGACAGATGGTCAGGCTCGGGCGTCACCATGATCGCCACTCCCCCGACGTTGAGGATGCGAGCGAACTCATCGACGTTGCGCGGACCGAACGCCACGATGATCGCATCCATCACGCTCGTACGTATTGGCAGCGAGGCCACGATGTCACATCCGACCGCCGCGATCCGATCGTGGATCTGGGCGGCTCGTTGCAAGGCAGGTTTGGAAGAGTCCAGCACGACCGCCCGACCACGGTCCTGCTGTGCCAGGACGGCCGCGGCGTAGTAGCCGGTTCCCCCTCCGACATCGGCCAGTGTGCGGACCTTTTGAGGCAGTGCGTGCCGGACTGCTCTGGCCGTACCCGCAAAGACCCCTGATCGTTGCACACGTTCGCGTGCCTGGACCATCAGCGCGGTATCACCAGGGTGCGGGTTCTTGCCGCTGAGAAGGCTGACATAGCCTTGTCGCGCAACATCGAACGTATGACCCTGCCCGCAGCGCAACACTCTGTCAGCGGTGCGCAACCCCTCTGCACAGACGGGGCAGGCAAGCAGATCACTGACGAGTGCGAGCGTCACCCCCTCATCCTGCCCTGCTCACAGGCTTACAACGGCACGATTACCCGGCCGATGGCCACGATCAGGGCAAGAACGCCCAACACCGCGGGTACCGTGATGGATTCGTTCCGGGGCCTGTGCACCGTCACGATCGCCAGGATCATGACGATCACCAATCCCAGGGCCGCCAGGGGGGTCAACCATTCGGCGATGTGGAGCAAACCCGGTAGGACCAGGCCCAACGCGCCGGCGATCTCGGCGTAGCCCGCAGTGCGGGCCCGTTGCAACCCCTCGTCACGGACCCATTCCATGCGCTCGTTCTCGAGCATCTTGTCCTTCGGCATGAAGGCCTTCATGGCCCCAGCCATGAAGAAGGCGACGGCCAAAACCCATTGCAACACCCATAGGAAAGTCGACATAGTTGGGTTTTTAACATAGATCGCATGCGTTGTCGCACGATTCCTCGACTTCGTGACTTGCCTTCCAGTCGGCTAGAGGGTTTACCGTGAGGCCATGAGCCAACTGCCTCGCTACACCCTGCTGGTCGTGGGTGTCCTGATCGTCGGCATCGCCGGTTACGCCGGGTATGAGATCTATCCTCGGTTCGACCTTCCCGCCCTTGAGGGCAGTGGCTTGTTCGTGCTGGCCATCGGGGCCGGCATCGCGTCGTTCTTCGCCCCCTGTTCGTTTCCGTTGCTGCTGACCTTGTTGTCACGATCGGCCGGCCGTTCATCGGGTGGCCCAGCTCAGGACAACGGCGTCCGGTTCGCCGTTGCCCTGGCCGCTGGCGCCGCCGCCTTCTTGGTGTTGTTCGGGGCGTTGATCGCACTGGGGGGCCAAGCCCTTGCCCGCAGCGTCACGTTCACCAGCACCGTCGGCATCACCCTTCGGATCGCCGTCGGCGTCGTGTTGGTGGTGTTGGGGTTGGTTCAGTTCGGTGTGCTGAGCGACCGCACGTTTCGCGCCGTCGAACCGGCCACAGCGCGACTGAATCAGATCCAGGCGCGACTGCGCCGACGTCATCCGATCGCCGGGTTCATGGCGTTCGGCTTCTTCTACCTGTTGGCGGGGTTTGGTTGAACGGGGCCCATTCTGGCCGGTCTGGCCGGACAAGCTCTTCTGACCGGCGGCTTCGCCGTCGCCCTTGTGGCGTTCCTGATCGCGGCGCTGGCCATTGTGGTCCTGATGTTTGTGACCTCGTTCACCGTCGCGCAAGCCCAGGACAGCACCGTCGCTCGTCTGCAGGCCAACGCGCCAACGGTCAAGCGTTGGGGAGGTCTTGTCCTGATCGCGGTGGGCCTGTGGTTCATGGCGTTGGCGATCTTCGCCGACTTCTTCGCCAGGATTTTTCCGGTATAGCGCAACTGAAAGGGAGGGTGTCATGCAGATTGGCCAACTGGCTGCCCAGTTCGATCTGAACACCAAGACCATTCGCTATTACGAATCGGTGGGCCTCCTTCCCGA
>JBBSNE010000018.1:0-15132 GCA_038232815.1 Euzebyales bacterium
GAAAACAACGGCACGCCGTGGACAAAGGACTTGGTGCCGTCGATGGGATCCAGGTACCAAATCCGGCCCGAGGTGCCCCTGGTGTCATCGTGCTCCTCCCCCACCACGGCGTCGGCCGGAAACCGATCGGTGATCAGTTCACCCAACAACCGCTCGGCTTCCCGATCGGCGACGGTTACGGGGCTGTCGTCATCCTTGTGATCAACCATCAGGTCGGCGTCACCGAAATGGCGCATGGTCAGCCTGCCGGCCTGCCGCGCGATGTCCACGGCGAACTCCACAAGATTTTGCACGGGCCGCACCCTATCCCGCCCCCGAGTTGTGGCAGGGTGCCCAGTTCGACGTCGCCGACCCGACAGTGTCAGGCAGCAAGGCGTGACCGGGCAGGTACCGTCCCCGGCGATGACGACGACCGTGCGGCCTGTGCGGCCCGACGAGTTCTTGCGCGTCGGCTACTTGACCCTGCAGGCCTACGATGCGGTCGGCACCATCGATGGTCCGTATCGACGTGATCTGGCCGACACCGCGGGCCGTGTCGCCGACGGCGCCAAGGTGTTGGTGGCCGTCACGTGGGATGATCAGGTCGCGGGATCGGTGACCTATGTCGATCAGGCCAACCCCCACTTTGAAAACCGTGGAGCCGGTGACTGCGGGTTCAGGATGCTGGCCGTCGATCCTGCCGCGCAGGGGCAGGGCACCGGACGGTTGCTGGTCCAGGCCTGCATCGACCAGGCCCGATCCGATCACAACCGCCGGCTGGCCGTCTACTCGATGATCTGGATGCGGGCGGCTCATCAACTGTATGCCTCGCTTGGCTTCATTCGCCGTCCCGATCGCGATGTGACCTTTCCCGCGGGTATCGGCTGGGCCTTTCAGCGCGATCTGATCGCCGACGCCGACCGGCACTTCGACCCGGTCGGCACGGTTGGGAATCCTCCACCGTGGTATGAGGACGCTTGGCGAGAGCAGGGACAGGCTGTGGACCGACCGGTCTGCTGAGCGGTCTAGGCTTACCCGCATGGTTGCCGTCCTCGTTGCCGGGGCCCTGACCGGCCTTCTTTTCGACCGTGCCAAGGTGCCCGGGGGCTTGATCATCGGTGCGATGATCGGGTCTGCCGCAGTGTCGTTGTACCGGCAGGGGCCGGCACAGCCCTTGCCCCCGCCCCTTGGTCGCCACCGCATTTTTGCTGCTGGGTTGTGCGATCGGTGCCACCGTCACCCGTGACGTGATGGCTGAGTTCCGTCAGATCGCGGTGGGCGCGGTGCTCAGTGCCATCGTGTTCATCGTGTTCGGACTGCTGTTGGCCGTCGGGCTCCGAGAAGCGGGGCTGGCCCCGGACGGTGTGATCCTGGCCACATCACCGGGCGCATTGAGCGTAATGGCCGCCGCTGGTACCGAGATCGGTGTGGGCGCACAGGTGGCGGTCTTTCACACCGTGCGGGTGATCTTGGTCATCCTCAGCCTGCCGCTGCTGATCCGGCTGGGGGAGTTTTGAGCCGTTCCGGCGGGGTGGCACGTACCAGTCCCTCCTGCACCACGGTGGCGACCAACCCGCCGCCCTGGTTGAAGATCTGGCCCAGCGCCAGGCCTCTGGAACCGAAGGCGTTGGGTGAGCGCATGTCGTACAACAACCATTCATCGGCCCGAAACGGACGGTGGAACCACATGGCATGGTCCAACGACGCCATTCGAAACTGGCCCTGCCCAGGAATGGCGCCATGAGGTGTGATCGTCGTGCCCAACAACGAGATGTCGCTCATGTAGGTCAGCACACAGACATGGAGATAGGGCACCTCTGGAACGGGATCCAACCAGCGGAACCACGACTGCATCCGGTCGGATCGATCAGCCGCGACCTCGTTGGGCAGACGGACGTAGCGTAAGTCGATCGAACTCCACTCTGGGAACGGGGGCTCCCAGTCCACTCCCCAACCCGCCAATTTCTCCTTCAACGTCTGCAGTCGGTCAGGAGGGGGCACATCCGGCATCGCATCCGCATGATCAGGGCCGTCCTCGGCGATCTGAAACGATGCACTCAGATGGAAAATGGGCTTTCCCTGCTGCGACGCCACGATGCGCCTGGTGTTGAACGATCGCCCATCGCGGATGCGATCAACCGTGAAGATGATGTTGTGCCGAGGATTGCCGGGCCGCAGAAAGTAGGCATGCAGCGAATGCACCTGGCGCTGCTCATCGACCGTGCGGACGGCGGCCACCAGGGCTTGGGCAGCCACATGGCCACCGAAAACGCGCTGTACCTCGGTCTTGGGTGCCTGGCCGCGGTACAGATCGACATCCAGGGTTTCGATGTCCAGCAGTGACAACAGTGCAGAACCGGGTTCAGCCATTACCGGCATTGTGCACCCCGACGGTGTGCGGTGGGCCCAAACGCAGCAAACCTTATCCTTGCCGGTGTGACAACCCCGCCGCTACCGCCCACCCTTGATGACCTGCGGCTCCAGTTGCGACAACAGATGACTGCGATCCCGCAAGCCCTTGCGGATTGGCCCGCCGGTCGAGGACCCTTGGCCGCAGTGCCGCTGTTGGACCCGGCCGACGTCGCCCCGAGGGTGTTCAGCGAGTTAGCAGGTACGGTCCGAGTGGCCTCCAGTGGTCCCACGCTGGTCACGGTCGCCGCGCTCTTGGAGATCCCCGACGCTGGCGGATTGCTGGTGGCCGCCATGACACTGAACCCCCACGACCTCGGTCCTCAGGCCGATTCGACGCGGTCACGCCAGGTTCTTGCGCAGGTTGGTGCCACACCGAGGACGTCTGCCGACGACGCGAACGTCCCTGTCGAGGTCGTGGCGTTGTTGGGCACGACATCCGCTGACGAGGAATCCGCTTCCGGTGTCGGCGTCGCGCGCCCACTGGTCTTGGCCGACCCGGCCGCCTTTCCCGAGGCAACGGACCCACGGGACTATGACCCCTCGTTGCGGCGGGCCGCGCAGACCGCAGTCCGTGAGGATCGCGAGGTCATCAGCGACCTGTCCGGCCCTGCCCTGGTTCCCATGAGCGCGCAAATGGCGCGGATCTGGAGTCCCTTGTTCGTCGTCGTCCGGGCGGCCACGGCCGGACTGGCGGCCCGCGGCGCAGGCCTGAACGGATGAACGGCGAGGTGGGTCGGCGACCGCTCCGTGGTCCACTAGGCTGCAAGTGGACATGGACAAGCGCTTCAACGGCCCTCACCACAGTCTGCTTTCTCAGCCTGTCAAACGGTGCATGACAGACCTGTTCATCACGTTGGACCATACCGAGTCACTGGCAACGGCAGCCAAGGCGTTGCGTGATCGTCGCATCGGCCTGTTGTTGGTCACCGAAGGCGACGAACTTGTCGGCGTCGTCAGCGAGCGCGACATCATCACGGCCCTGGCAGACGAGGACTCGTTGCACACGACATCGTTGGCGGATCGGGCGCGTGGGGACATCCTGACCATCTTTGCCACTGACACGTTGCAGACCGGTGTGGACCGGATGGTCAGCGGCGGTACCCGTCACCTGGTCGTGGTTGACACGGCCGGCTTACCCGTGGGCGTCCTCAGTGCTCGCGATGTCCTGAGTGAGTTGTCCACCGTCTGAGCGGGTTGCTCCTGCGCAGCGTTGCGCAATGCCTTTCCGGCCCGCGAATTGATGGCACCAGCGGCCCCCGCGACGATGATCAACCCACCGATCAGGTGCGTGAGCGTCAATCGTTCACCCAGGACTGCGAACGCCAAGACGCCGGACAGGGCCGGCTGCGCCAACCGCATCACCGGTGGGATGTTCGCCGGAACCCACCGCAAGGGCCAGGTCATCACGAAGTGGCCGAGCGCACCCGGCCCCAGGGCCACACAGGCGGCCAGCAGCAGGTCGGTGGACCGCACGCTACCGACCGGGACCTTCGCCACCAGTACGAAGATGGTGACGACAATCGCTGCGACCACCATCACCCCGGCAAGAAAGGGCACGACCGCGATGCTGTCGCGACTGCGTTTGGACGCCAGGAAGAACCCCGCGAAGAACACGACATTCAACACGGCAAGCACCATGCCGCCCGCGTTGCCCGATGGACCCGCTGATGCCCCCAGGGCCAGGTAACCGCCGCCGGCGATGGCAAGCAGGGACCAGGCATAGAACCCTTTACCCGGCCGTTCGGAGAACAGCCACCAGGCCCCGATGGCGGTCACGATCGGCGCCAGCGCATTCATCAGTGCGACGTCGACGACCGTGGTCATCTTGACGGCGCTCATGAACATCAACTGGTGTATGCCGAAGAACACCCCCGCGATCACCGGCCAGCGCCACCCGCTGGGCTTGGTCGTGACCGGGCGCCCACCGACAAGGGTGGTCACCACGCCCAACGTCGTGAGGAACGCCGCCCCGATCCATAGTCGCCAGAAGGAGAACACCGGCCCTGAGACCGCGGAACCCTGCAGCATGACCGGCCCCGTCGAGTACAACAACACGCCCAGGGCGACCAGGATCAGCGGCGAACGCCGGCCCAACCGGGCAACGCGTCGCGAGGCCCCGGCCGCGGTGGAAGAAGGTGGTCGTGATGTGGGGGAGGTTGCGGTGGTGACGATGTCCGCACGGTACGTTCAGCCCCGTTGCCGGACAGGCTCGGCAGGTGCCCGACTGACCACATCCCGGGGGGAATACCGGGGATCCGATCCTTCGCAAGGCCGATCTTACGGTTGTCCGAATCGTCCTTGCGGATGACGCCACGAACCCGACGTCGACGTAACCTGACGTTGACAAGATGACATTTCGTCCCCTCAGGAGTTCGTTAGATGAACGTCCAATCATCCCCCGCGATGCGTACCGACGACAGTGCCAGGCGTGAGGTCGCCGAGACGTTGGCCCGACACATGTCTGATGGTCGTCTGACCCTGGGGGAATATGAAGACCGTCTTGAACAAACCTTCTCGGCCGTCACCGAGTCTGATCTGTCCCAGGTCCTCCACGACCTTCCGAAGGTGCAGACCTCGGCCGAGGAACGCAGACGTCGCCGCAGCGCCCGGTCTGCGATGGTCGGGTGGTTGGGACTGTGCGCGTTGTTCATCACCATTTGGGCGCTGAGTGGGGCGGGCTACTTCTGGCCCATCTGGCCGATGTTCGGCACCGGGATGGGGACCCTGCCCCGTGCCTATGCACTGTGGACTGGGGCCGCTGACTCAAGTGACGCCACGCCGCGTCCCCACGATGTCAGTCGTCGTGGGTGTGGAGGTCGGTCCAGGTCGAGGTGATGGTCTTTTCGACGGGTTCTCCCGCGGACAGAACCATCTTTTGTCCCTCGTGGTAGATGGTGATCTCGGGTCCCGATTGCAAGGCATACACGACCTCGCTTCGCCCCACCTCCAAGTCCAGACGATGGCCCCGGACCAGCAGGGAATAGTGCAGATACTCCCATGAGGACGGCAGGCGGGGCCGAAACGACAGGTACCTGCCTGTATCGGTGAGCCCCCCGAAGCCGTAGACGATCGACATCCACACGCCGCCTGCTGCGGCGACGTGGACACCGACGCCGGTGTTGCCGGCGACATCGGCCAGGTCCATGAACACGCCGTACCGGAAGTACTCGATGGCTTTGGAGGCGTTGCCGATCCTGCTCGCCATGATGGACTGCACGGAGGTCGACAGTGAGGAGTCACCGGTGGTCAACGGGTCGTAATAGGCGAAGTTTCGTTCGATGTGGTCCTCATCGAAGCACTCGTCCCGCAGGAACATCGCCAAGACGACGTCAGCCTGTTTCAACACCTGGTGGCGGTAGATCACCAGGGGGTGGTAATGAAGCAACAGCGGGTAGTTGTCCCGCGGAGTCCCGTCGAAGTCCCACGGTTGCAGGGACAAAAAGTGGTCATCTTGGGGCGTGATGCCCATCTCGGCGTTGTAGGGCAGATAGATGTGGCGGGCCGCCCTGAACCAGGTCTGCACCTCGTCGGTGCTGACGCCGGTCCGGCTGACCAGACGGTGATAGCTTTCGGGATCGTCGTCAGCCAGCCGTGAGACCAGCCTGGCAGCGTCGTGGAGGTTCTTGGCCGCCATCAGGTTGGTGTAGGCGTTGTCATCGACGACGGTGGTGTATTCGTCGGGCCCGGTCACACCGTGGATGTGGAACGTGGTCGTCGGGCTGTCGCCGTTTGTCGACTCCTCACGGAAGAATCCGAGCCCCGCATACAACCGCGCGGTCTCGACAAGGATTTCGGCCCCCTCGCGGTTGAGGAAGTCATCGTCACCGGTGATGTGGGCGTACTTGGAGACCGCGTAGCTGATGTCGGCGTTGATGTGGTATTGCGCGGTGCCTGCCTCGTAGTAGGCCGAGGCTTCCTCGCCGCTGATGGTACGCCAGGGAAACAGTGCGCCTTCCTCACCCACCTCCCGCGCGCGGCGGCGGGCGTGGTCCAACAGACCGTGACGGAACCGCAGCAGGTTTCGTGCCACGCGGGGTTGGGTGTACATCAGGAACGGCACCACATAGACCTCGGTGTCCCAGAAGTAGTGTCCTTCGTAGGCACTCCCGGTCAGGCCTTTTGCAGGGATCCCTTTGTCATCGGTCCGGGCCGCGGCCTGATTGATGTGAAACAGGCTCCAGCGCACTGCCTGTTGCACCGTGCGGTTGCCGCCGATCTGGATGTCCGCGGTGTCCCAGAATGACTGCCATGCGTCAGCCTGTTCGGCTGCGGCAACCGTCCATCCCTCACGCTTGGCGCGGTCGAGGGTCCGGTCACAACGGTCGGCCAACTGTGGCGTGTCGGTGGTGTCAGAGGTGTGGAAGGCCGCGAACTTCTGGATGTGCAATGTGGTACCCGGGACCCCGTCAGCGACGACGACCAGCTTTCCACGGGCGGCCGTCGCCTCATGTCTGGTCGCGGTGATGGTCTCGCCCTGCACGATGTGATCGATGCCACAGGCCAATGTCATCTGGGACTGCGCCACGCGGTACTCAAGCATCTGCCGGGTGTCACGGCTGTGGGCGTCGACCCCTTGCAACACGTCGTGGTCAAAACCCCGAGGCAGCCGCGGATCACCGCCGTTGTGCCGGTCGTCCATCTCGTTGCGCAGCTGGGAGCTGACCACCAACGGGGCGCTCCCCTCCAGCACCTGTACCTCATAGCTGATGGCCACCAGATGACGATGGACCAGTGAGGTCAGCGCTGCCGATTTGACCTGGACCACCACCCCGGAGGGCAACCGCCACACCACCCGGCGGGTCAACTGTCCGGTGCGAAAGTCCAGCCGACGTTCGTAGTCGCGAACCTCTGCCTTGGACAGGTTGATGTTCTCATCATCCACATACAGGTGGAACCGACGGGGGTCGGGGGCGGTGATGATGGTCTGGCCGGTGCGGGCAAAGCCATAGGCTTCCTCGGCGTGGATGATGGGCCACGACTCGTGAAAGCCGTTGATCAGGGTGCCTCGCTCGGCGTAGGGCCGGCCCTCGTCCTGCACCGCACGAAGTCCCAGGTAGCCGTTGCTGATGGCGAAGATCGTTTCGGTGACCGCGAGATACCGCTGGTGGAACTGGGTCTCGACCAACGCCCATTCCTCCGGGGGGTATGAGGACGTCGGCAGCCCGACGATGTCACGTTGCAGCACGGTCGTCCCTCAACAACTGACCCAGGTCTTCCACGACGATGTCAGCCCCGTGATCTGCCAGGGCTTTGGCATTGACGCCCCCATCATCGGTTTCGCGGTTGACGCCGATGACCAGGCCGAAGTCCCCGCCCCGCCCAGCCTCGACACCGGATATGGCGTCTTCGATGACCACGGCCCGGTGCGGGCTGACCCCCAGACGTTCGGCAGCGACCAGGAAGGTGTCCGGCTCGGGCTTCCCCGCGATCCCCTCCTCGGCGGCGACGTTGCCGTCCATGACATCCTCAAACAGGCTGTCGATCCCGGCTGCCGCCAACACTGGTCGCGCGTTGCGGCTGGAGGACACCACGGCCGCGCGCACACCGCTGTCAAGCAGGGTCTTCACGACCCTGATGGAGGAGTCATAAGGCTGAACCCCTTCTTCGATCAGCCGTTGGACCATCTCGTTCTTGCGGTTGCCGAGACCAAAGGTGGTGTCGGCCTCAGGAGGGTCTTCAATTGTCCCTCCGGGAAGGACGATCCGTCGTGACTCAAGGAAGGCACTGACCCCTTCGTAGCGCGGCTTGCCGTCGACGTAGGTCCGGTAGTCGGTGCCAATCTCGAAGGGCTCGAAGGGAAGGTCGTGCTGCGCGCTGTAGCGCCGCAGAAACTCGTCGAACATCTGTTTCCACGCCCGAGCGTGCAGGGACGCCGTATCGGTCAAGACCCCGTCCAGGTCATACAGGACCGCGTCGAACTCATCGGCGGGGATGGCGGGTACGAGGGACATCGACCGGTTCCTTCTGCGCTCACATTCAAAGGGGGTCGCGTCACCAACGATGACGTCGCCCGTTTCGACAATCACCCTAGGCCTTTCCCCGCCGCCAGGTCCGTAACGTCCGTTCTTGGAACGTACGTCAGCAGCCCCGTGACCCAAGGTCTGGCGACCCAGGGTGCGGGGGCCTAGCTGTGCGCCGGTGGGATACGGCCCATCCGTCCGGCCTGGTAGTCCTGCAGTGCCGTCAGGATTTCGGCCTTGGTGTTCATCACAAACGGCCCGTAGTGAACGATCGGCTCCCGGATCGGCCGACCCCCCAGCAAGATGATCTCCAGCGCACCCACGTTGGAGGGCTGTACCGGTGCTGCTGTGACGCGCAGGGCGTCCCCGGGGCCCATGACGGCCATCTGCCCTTCGTCGACGGGCGCGCCGGAGGACCCGACGGTACCCGAGCCGGCGATCACGTAGGCCAAGGCGTTGAACTCCTGCGGCCACGGCAGTTTCAACTCTGAACCGGGGGCCACTGTGGCGTGCGCGTAGATGATCGGGGTGTAGGTCCGGCCCTTTCCTGTGAACGTTCCGGCCTCGCCGCCATCCAACTCACCTGCGATCAACCGGATCAACGTGGTGCCGTCGTGGTTGGTCAACAACGGCAGGTCGTTGCCGACCAGGTCCTGATAGCGCGGGGCGACCAGCTTGTCGCTGCGTGGCAGGTTGACCCACAACTGCAATCCGTGCATCAGCCCCCCGGTGACATACAGCTTGTGGCTGGGCATCTCGGAGTGGACGATCCCGGCGCCGGCCGTCATCCACTGGGTGTCCCCGCCCCGGATGATGCCGCCCGACCCGGTGGAGTCGCGGTGCTCCATCTCGCCATCGAGCATGTAGGTGACGGTCTCAAACCCCCGGTGGGGATGGTCGGGCGCACCCTTGGCCTCATAGGGCCGGTACTCGGTGCCGCCCATGTGGTCCAGCAGCAAGAACGGATCGGCCTGCTGCAGACTGAGCACCCCAGGGAAGGGGCGACGAACATGGAAGCCCTCTCCCTCCATCGTCCGCGTCGCGGTCACCACCTGGGTCACGTCACGGAAGGAGGTGGTGGTCGAATCGGGCCCTGGCACACGCGGCAGGGTCAGCGGATCGGCGGTCACGGCGGGCATGGCGTCCTCCTGGTCTCGATATAGTAGTACAAAATCATACTACCTTGGCTGTCCACCCGTGGGGGGTCACACCGGGCTGTCAGCCGGCCTCGTGTTCCAGACCCGGTTGAATGCGTAGCAACCCGCGATAGGCGTCGGTGGGGGTCTTGCCCTCGTTGACGACGGCATCAACCTCGGCGCTGATGGGCACGTCGACATCATGGGCGGCCGCCAACTCGACGACGCTGCGAACGGTCTTGACCCCTTCGGCAACCTGACCCAGGATGGCCACGGCCTCCTCGATCGAATGGCCCTTCGCCAACTGCTCACCCACCCGGCGGTTTCGTGAGGCGGGACTCATGCACGTCGCGATCAGGTCTCCCAGACCGGTCAGGCCGGAGAAGGTCGTGGGATCAGCGCCCATGGCCGTGCCCAAGCGGATGATCTCGGCCAGGCCGCGGCTGATCACCATGGCACTGGTGTTGACCCCGACCCCAAGACCGTCGGCCATACCGGCGGCGATCGCGATGATGTTCTTCAGCACACCCCCCAGCTCGCAGCCCAGGACGTCGGTGTTGGTGTAGATACGAAAGCGGTTTCGAGCAAAGAGTGGCTGTAGGGACTTGGCGATACCGACGTCAGGCGTGGCGATGGTCGCGGCCGCGGCTTTCCCGCGGATGATCTCTGACGCGATGTTGGGTCCAGCCAGCAGCCCGACGGGGTGTCCGGGCAGGCACTCACTGATGACCTGGGTGGGACGTAAGCGAGTTGACTGCTCCAACCCCTTGGCCAGGGAGATGATCGGGATCCAGGGACGAACCTGCGGCGCGGCATCGGTCAGTACCTGCCGGATCCCGTGTGAGGGCACGCCGACGACCAGCACGTCCGCTTTGCCCACGGCCTCGTCAAGGTCCGCCGTGGCCTGCACCTTGGTCGGCAGTAATCGGTCCGGCAGATATCGTGAGTTGCGGTGCTCCGTGGCTATTTCCTTGGCCACCATCGGGTCGCGAGCCCACAACGTCACCGGCGTGTTCCCCGCGACCAACGTTGCAAGCGTCGTCCCCCACGATCCTGACCCCAGAATTGTGACGTGTACAGGTCGTGTCATGTCGGCCCTACTGGTCTCAGGTGGACGGGGTGTCAAGGCAGTCTATTGGCGGCCCGGGTCGGGGCTGCCTGGGGCATCATCCCTACCTCCAGGACCTTGTTCGAGTGGCCCCGGCGGCGGTATGGGGGGTACAGCCGGTTGGGCGCCACCAGATCCCCCGTCGGTGTGTGCGGAGGGGGCAGTGGCCGTACCGCCGGGGTAGGCCAGCGGGCCGCCGCCCAGTCGACGGGACAGCCAATTCGGCAGTTTGTGCCACAGCGGAGCGGCGAACAGCGAACCGACATAGCCACACACTCCCCCCAGCAGCAACATCACGAAAAAGGCCGTCGAGGTGTCAAGGCCGGCACGGACCGAAATCCCCTGTTGCAACGCGTCCAGGGCCCCACTGAACCCGAAGAACTCCGCCACTGACGACAACGCCCCCTCGGAATCGTTCAACGTCGCCGAAAAGACGACAGCGAACAAGCGGGTGAGTGGTATCCACGCCAGGGCCAGCACCAGTCCTTGGCCTGCACCGGCAAAGCTGGTTCGTACACCCAAACGTGCCGCGGTCCAGGTGGCCGCCAAACCCCCTGCGATCAGTGCGAGAAGAGCAACGAGGAACGCCAGCCACACATAGACCGCCGGACCCCCTTCAGTCGGTATGCCCTCGATGCCGAACAGCCCGATTGACGGGTTGGCGGCCAACCCCTCCCCCACACCCAGCGTGACGACGTCGGACAAGTCGGCGGTGATGGGAATGCCCGCGCTGAGTGAGGCGCTGTACACGACGACCGTGGGAAGGTACAGCAATGCCAGCAGGACGTAGCTGAGCAGCGTCGTCGCCGTCAGACCGTCGGGTCGTTGGCTGATGAAGAACAACAGCGCGATCACGGTTCCAAGCACAATCAGCAGCACCGCGGAGGTCATGGCCCCCCGCACGGCCGCCCCGACCTCTTGCAGCCAGGGCCGGGACTCCACCACCCGACTTCTGGACAGCAGTCGCACGGTCATGACGGCGGCTGCGGTTCCCCCGCCAAGCAATGTGGCCCACCACAGGGTCGACAGGACCGACACGGTTTGTCGCACGGTGACGATGTCGACCTCCTGGGTGTATCGCAGCCGTGTCAAAAGGGCCAGTACGCCCATGATCACGACAAAGGGGATGATCGCCTTGACCAGCCACATGGCGGCTCCCTTGAGCCCGGCGGTGGGGGGCACCCGACGCCACAGACGGTTCAGGCGCCAGCCGTACAGGCCAAGCATCAGAACAGACAGCATGGTCAGCGGCAGATTGACCCTGAACACGGCGGTGAAGGTCTCACCGAACTCGCCCACACCCTCCAACGTGCCCGTTGCTGCGGCATGCACCGACAGCGGCGCGGACCCGGTGAAGGTTGCCAGCAACAACCTGATGACCGGCACGTTCTCACCATCTTCGGTGATCAGCACATAGAGCATGCCCAGTGTGGCAAGCAGCGCGGTGATACCGATCCCCGTCCCCCCTGCGATCCAGTACGGCTTCATCGGTCCGACGAAGATGGACGCCGCCCACTGTCTCACCTTGCCGCCGACGCCCTCCAGGCCTGCTGGCAGGTCGGGACCAGCATCTGATGCGTCCGGATCGACCTCCACGCGGAAGGCACCGCTGTCGGTGCTTGCGGGGGCCGTCGGCGGACGGCGGGGAACGTCTGGCAGTCCGGGCGGGGGCGTTGAGGCGTCTTCGTCAGACCGGTCATCCTGATCGGTGTCAACCCCCGGTAACGGCACGACCGACCAGTCATCCGTCGCACGGGCATCGTCAGCGGTGGCGGACGTCGCTGTGGAATCAGCAGGCAAGCGACCCACGGCTGCCGCGTGTTCCTCCGAAGTGAGTACACCTTCGGCAAGGAGGGAGTCGAGCTTTTGTCGTTGATCTGACATATCACAACCCCTTCCGACGTGGGTGTTCCTTTTACCATTCAACACGCTGGACTGACCGGCTGTCGCCCAGTTTGACTAGGCCATGTCTGCCCAGCAGGACACCGCCGTCTTACCTAGGGACCGCGGGGTCCCGGATCAAGATGGGACAGCCGACGTCTACGGTGCTGAAATGAACATCACATTGCTGTACTTCGACGGCTGTCCGCACTGGCGGGTGGCTGACGCACACCTAAAGGCCCTCGGCGCTGAAATGCCCCAGCTATCCGTTACTCGCACTCAGGTCAACACCCCCGAAGAGGCCGAGCAAACCAACTTCCTCGGCTCCCCCAGCATCCAGGTGGATGGCACCGACCTGTTCGCCGAACCGGATGCCCCCGTCGGCCTGTCCTGCCGGGTCTACCAAACCCCCGACGGTCCCGCCGGTGCACCGTCTCTCGCCCAGCTCCGCGAGGCCATTTCCCGATAGCATCCTCGTATGGTCAGCCGTGTCTCTCATACCACCATTGACTGCGACAACGCCTTCTCGCTTTCAACCTGGTGGAAACCGGTCCTGGGCTATACGGACCTACCCGATGATCCAAACGAGCCGGGTCATGAGGAGTGCATGATCGTCGACCCGTCGTCAGGCCATCAACTGCTGTTCATCGAGACCGATGACGCGCGGCACACCAAGAACAGGGTCCACCTTGATCTTGTGCCGACCGATCGCACCCGTGATGAGGAGATCCAACGAGTCCGTGATCATGGCGGCACCCAGGTCGCTGATCGTCGCAACCCGGACGGCTCCGGCTGGATGGTCCTCGCCGACCCCGAAGGAAACGAGTTCTGTATCCTGCGAAGCGATGCTGAACGGGCGGGCTGAGCGGGCGGGCTGAACAGCCGCGCCATGGACAACCCAGCGGATGACCCCCTAGGTTGATGTCCAGCCTGCAGGGTGCTTCCGGTCCGCGGAAAGGGCAAAGCCCGCCTGAGCAACCACGCGTGACCCCCTGACCTCTTTCTGGCCCGACGATGCGGACACGGGCGTGACGAAAGGGGCCACCGTGCCACCAGTTCCACTGCCCAACAACCCAAGCATTGAGCACCTGAAAAAACAGGCCAAGATGCTGCAGGACCTGGTCCGCGAGGGCGACGAGGGGGCGATGAACCTGGTGCGGGAGTTTCATCCCCGCCATGCCGCTGTCACGACCAACCAAACGCGCTTCAAACGCACCGACGCCCAACTGGTTGTCGCCCGCCACTATGGCTTTTCGAGCTGGACCAAGCTTCGTGACCACCTCGCGCTGGTCAGCCGGTACGGACGCTCCCCGCTGGACACTGCCGCCGCTGGCCAGCCGACAAGCGGTGAGGCGGATAGGACAACGCTGGCCGATCGTCTGCTGACCCTTGGATGTCTGGACTTTGGCATGGACAGCCCCTCCGGCCGGATCGCCCGGGCGGGGGAACTCCTCGCGGATCATCCGGAGGTCGCAGACGCCTCGGTGTACTCGATGGCAGCGGTGGGCGACCACGATGGTCTTCGTCAGACGCTGCGCCACGAACCCGATGCAGCCAGCCGCGAGGGAGGCCCCCACGGCTGGCCACCCCTGCTGTACGCCGCCTACTCCCGGATCGTTGCCGACAGGCCGACCTGGTCCACCCTCAAGGCCGCCCGGGTCTTGCTTGACGCCGGCGCTGACCCCAACGTCGGATACCTGTGGCGGGGCAACGTCCCACCGTTCACCGCCCTCACGGGGGCATTCGGACACGGCGAGCAGGACGAGCCACCCCACCTACACGCCTTCGAACTCGCGCGGCTGCTGCTTGACCACGGGGCGGACCCAAACGACGGGCAGGCGTTGTACAACAACGGGCTCGCCGGGACAGCCCGTGACGACACCCGACACCTGGAACTGTTGCTGGAATTCGGTCTGGGGACCGATTGCAAGGGACCGTGGTACGCCCGGCTGGGCGACCAACTACGCCCGCCGCAAGAGTTGTTGTACGACGAGCTTGAGGTCGCCGCCACCCGGGGGTTGCCGAACCGTATGGCGCTGTTGATCCGCCAGGGCTTGGACCTCAGCCGCCCCGTCGGTCGGCGGCAACTGCCACCGGTCCGCTTGGCGGCCGAGAACGCACACAGGCCGATTCTCGATCTGCTGGCCACCGCAGGGGTAACGGTTGACCTGTCAGTGACAGAGCAGTTTTTGATCGCAGCACTGACCGGCACCGAAACCGGGCTCAGGCAATGGATCGACCGCCATCCCGGACTGCTTGATGAGGTGCGGCAGACCCACCCAGCCTTGGTCGAACGTGCCACTTCCAGAGGCCGGATCGACATGATTTTGGCCTTGATCGACCTCGGCTTTGACATCGACGCCCGTTCCGGCGGCTCGGGCGCCACTGCTCTACACCATGCCGCCAGCACCAACGACCTCGAGCTGGCCAAGACCCTGATCGGCCTGGGTGCTGATCCTGACATCGCCGACGCCCACGTCCGGGCCACCCCGCTGGGATGGGCCGAGCACAGCCACAACAACGAGGTGGCCGACTACTTACGGCCCCTGACCCGCCCGGACGGGTGAATCGTCAGTGCAGTTCGCCAAGCGCGTCCTCCACCCCTTTGTGGAAGGTCGGATAGGCATAGATCATCGACCTTAGGGTCGACACACCC
>JBBSNE010000019.1:0-14868 GCA_038232815.1 Euzebyales bacterium
CTGATCGAGGGTCATCCAGATGGCACAACCATCACGACCGCCGAGATGGCGATAAGCGGTGACAGTCGAGCGTTCGAGGCCGACGACATCGTGGTCGAACTTCGGGACCTGACGGTCATCGAAGGCGAGAACTCCGGTAGCGGCGGGGCTGCGATTTTTGCCAGCAACTCGACGGTGACCCTGACCCGGACGTCGATGAGTGGGAACCTGGCGCCAACCGGTGGGGCGGTGGCAATTTCAGGCGGAAGTCTGACCGTAACTGATTCGATGTTTGCCGACAACGGGTCCGCATATGACGGGGGGGCCATACGCGTGTCGCAGGCAGACGAAACGGCGATCAGTGGCTCCACATTCACTGACAACACTGCCGGTGTGTCGTGCTGTGCTCAGGAGTTTCCACAAGGCCGTGGGGGTGCGATCGCGTTTGTCTACGACGGCGCGGGACCGCCTGCCACCGTCGACTTGAGCACATTTACGGGCAACAGTGCGCAGGACGGAGAGGATCTCCCCGGCGGCGACGGCGGAGCGATCTTTAGCCAGGCGGTGCCATTGGGGATCACCGACAGTGTGCTGAACACCAACGGCGGACCGCGAACGTCATTCGGCGGTGGCATCTACCTGCAATTTATGGATGCGCGCTCCACGATCACCAACACCACGATCAGCAACAGCAGCGCCCTGCTTGACGGCGGCGGTCTCTACTCCTCGTTCGATGTGGACTTCACCGTGGACTCCTCGACCATCAGCGGCAACACGGCCACCGGAATCGACGGCAATGGGGCTCGCGGTGGCGGAATCTTCGCCTTGGCGGGAAGCGGTGAGGGCGGTGGTGACATGGTGGTGCAAAACAGCACGATCAGCGGCAACACTGCGCCGTTGGGCGGTGGGGGCATCCACATCCAAAATCCCCTACCGGGGCTCGTTCCTGCTCAGGCAGGCTTGGCACAGTTGCCGCCTGGGTCGTTGTCGTTGTTGCACACGACGTTGGTTGAGAATGCGGGTCGTGCTGGGCTAGCAGCATTGTCGGACGCCCCGGTGGATCTGCGGAGCACGTTGATTGCGGCCAATGTGGAGGTCAATTGTGTGACCGGTGATGGTGGGGTGATCTCGTCGTCGGGCTTCAACTTGGAGGATGCGGATGATTGTGGGTTGGCCCAGCCGTCTGATCTGGTCAACACCGATCCGGTGATCGGTGGTTTGGCGGATAATGGTGGCCAGCCGCAGGGTGTTGGTGGGTCGGGTGTGGGGTTGACCCATGCGTTGTTGGAGGGCAGCCCGGCGATTGATACTGCTGACCCGACGACCTGCCCTGATCCGATCGCAGCCGATGAGCGTGGGGTGGTGCGGCCGCAGGCCGATGGTTGTGACATTGGGGCGTTTGAGGCGGTGGCACCGGTGGATGTGGGGGTGTCAAAGTCGGTTGATCCGGCGTTGATCGGTGTGGGTGAGACGTCGGTGTTCACCATTGAGGTCACCAACGTCGGCACCAGTCTGGCCGAAGATGTGGTCCTGGTTGATGTGATACCCGACAGCCTGACCGTTGATGATGTGGCGCCGGCAGGCACCTGTGATCCTCCGGCCGGGCAGACCATCACCTGCAATCTGGGTGATCTGGCCGCCGGTATGACAGTGACGATTGGTGTGACGGTGACCGCCACCGCAGAAGGCAGTTTTCCCAACACCGCCACGGTGACGGTTGTCAATGATGACAATGCCGACAATGACAGTGATGAGGCGACGTTGCTGGTCAGCCAAGGCGGCTGTTTTGAACCCGGTGGTTCCGGTGATGACGGCATTGATCCGGGATTGAACCGTATCGAGGGGCTCAATCGGATCCAAACCGCGATTGCGGTATCCCAAGCGGTGTGTGATCCGGGTGAGGCCCCGGCGGTGGTGTTGACTCGATCCGATTTGTTTCCTGATGCCCAGGCCGGCACACCGTTGGCCATTGATCGGGGTGCCCCGTTGTTGTTGAGCACCCCAGAGGTGTTGTCACCCGAGACCGAGACTGAGATTGCCCGGGTGTTGTCACCGGGTGGGACGGTGTATTTGTTGGGCGGCACCGCAGCGTTGTCAGATGCGGTCGAGGCCCGGTTGGAGGCGTTGGGCTATGTCACGGTGCGCTATGGCGGACAAAATAGGTTTGGGACCGCGGCGATCATTGCCGATCAGGGGCTGGCTGATCCGGCCACGTTGTTGATTGCTGATGGTGGCGATTTTGCCGATTCGATTGTGGCCGGTGCGGCGGCTGCGGCGGTGGGTGACACCGATGCGGTGACCGCCGCGGTGTTGTTGACTGCCGATGTCAACGTGCCGCCAGAGACCCAAGCCTATTTGGACAGCCGTACGGGTGTGGCTCCAGAGTTGATCACCATCGGTGCTGATGCCGGGCAGGCCATGCCGGCGGTGGACAACATCAGCGGGCCGACCCGGTTTGAAACCGCCATCGCGGTGGCCCAACGGTTCTTTACAGGCCCCGTCATTGTCGGGATCGCCCGGTCAGATGAGTTTGCTGACGGGCTGACCGGCGGGGCGTTGGTGGGCCGGCCCCAACTGGGTCCCGGTCCGATGGTGTTGGTGGCCACCGATTCGCTACCCGCCAGCGTCGAGGCCTACCTTTCAGCAAACGCCGCCACCATCGAGACCGCGGTGATCTTTGGTGGCACCGCCGCAGTCAACGCTGAGGTGGAAGCCGACATCGCCACCGCCCTCGGCTTCCCTTAGAGCTCAGGGGGCCGCGATAGGCGCAGGGTGGGACCTCCTGTCCACCCGGCGTCCCGTCGTTGAGCACCCGTAGACCCGCGCTTTGTCACCAAGGATGACATTGCGTTCAAATTAGGGCTGGCCTAACCTCACTTGTTGACTTATCTTAACTTCAGCCACATTAGCAACACGAGAGGCCTGTCAGGATGACTTCCCCCACCCTCAGACGTTCCGCCCGTGCAACAGCGTTGGTCGGCGCCCTGGTTTTGGCCGTGCCGTTGACCGCGTCAGCACATGTCGTGGTTGCACCCGGCGAAACGCTGTCAGACATCGCCGCTGAGCACGGCGTGTCCACCGACGCGTTGGCGCAAGCAAACGGCCTCGCCGACCCACACCTCATAGTGGACGGCATGTCGCTGGTCCTGCCGACGGGCGGTCGCCGCAGTGCAGCGGCCCACCATGTCGTCAGGTCAGGTGAGGTGCTCAGCCAGATCGCCGCCAGCAACGGCGTCAGTGTCGACACCCTGGCTCAGGTCAACGGCATCACGGACCCCGACCGGATCCGCAGCGGCATCCGACTGGTCATCGACGGGACCGCAGCGACAACGGGCGCGGCGCGCTCGACAGCGGACAGGTCGTCGGTGCAGCAGTTGATCACCACCGCCGCGCAACGCCACGGCTGGCAGCCCGCGATCCCGTTGGGGTTGGCCATGCAGGAGTCCGGCTGGAACAACAGTGTGGTCTCGGCGCGAGGTGCGATCGGGCTGATGCAGGTCCTGCCGGCGACGGGGGAGTGGGTTGGCGCCTACTTGCTGGGTCGCGATCTGGACCTGAACGATCCGGTCGACAACGTTGCTGCGGGAATGGCGTACCTCGACTATCTGAACAACCGTTTCGACGGTGACTTGGACCGCGCCCTGGCCGCTTACTACGAGGGTCCACAGCGGGTGACCGACCGGGGCCCGTCCGCCGGCGGGCAGCGGTACGCCGCCAATGTCAAAGCTCTTGCCCAGCGCTACCGCTAGGCATAGCCAGCACGAATCGCGCACCGCCGACCCGGTCGGGGTCGACCTGCAGCGAGCCGCCGTGGGCCTCGGCAATCTCCCGGGCAATGGCAAGACCCAGGCCGGCCCCACCGTCGGACTGGGTCCGGGCATCATCCATACGGACGAACCGCGTGAACACGGCCTCATGCCACGGTCCAGGAATCCCCGGACCGTCATCAGCAACCGCGACCTCGGCATGGTCGTCAGTAGGGCCCGACGTCACCGTGACCGTCACCTTCGACGCCGCGTGTCGAATGGCGTTGTCCACCAGGTTCTTGATCGCCCGTCGCAATTGCCTGGCATCACCGGAAACCACAACCCGATCCTCCCCGTCACGCAGCGTCACCTCCGCGTCCGTCGCGCTCGAAGCAACGATGTCCTCCACCACTGAGCGCAGGTCGACGTCGGACCGCCGCAACGGGACCGCTCGCTCGTCGTAGCGGGCCAGCAACAGCAGGTCATCAATCAGACTCTGCATCCCGATTGTCTCGGCCAGCACGCTGCGGCGGGTGACGTCTGCAGACGTGGTGTTGGGGTGTGCCAGATCAACCTCCAGTTCGCTGCGGATCCGGGTCAGCGGGCTGCGCAGCTCATGGGCGGCATCGGCCACGAAGCGGCGTTGCCGGTGGTCGGCATCCTCCAGTCGCCCCAGCATCTGGTTCATCAAGCGGGCAAGACTGCCGATCTCATCGGTTCGGATCGGTTCGGGGACCCGGCGGCTCAGGTCGTCCCCGCCGATGGTCGCCACCTGGTCCTGGATGTCCGCGACCGGACGCAACGCCCGGCCGACCAGCCACCACACCAGCGCGGACAACACCATGACGGTCAGCGGGACACCTACGACCTGGGCCACAAGCAGGGCACGACGGCTTTGCCCCAAGAACTCAACGGAGGTCGCGACGTGCAGTACGGCGGCGGTTTTGTCGATCTGCACCGGCATCGACAGCACCCGAAAGTCTTCGTTGTCCACTGGGGTGCGAGTGGTGAGTGTGCGTGCGCGATCAACCGGCGGTGTCAGTGGGGCAGCATCGATCGCTCGGGCACTGGCCGCCAGCACCCGGCCGTCCACGGTGACCAGTTGGGCCAGGAAGTCGTCCTCGTCGATGTCGGCCAAGACCTGCGGCAGGGTGCCTGCCGTGGCCAGGCTGATCAAGTCGTCGGCCCGTTGTTGCAAGACATCATCGACGCCTTCGGTCAATCGCTGTTGTTGCAGGCCGATCAGCACCCCGGCGTTGACCAGCAGCACGGCCGTGACCAGCAGCGCCGACATGATGGTCAAGCGGGCGCGAACCGAATCCAAAAGGCCAGGCTTGGGCCATGCGGTCACCGGCCGTCTGCCATGCGGTACCCGGCGCCGCGCACGGTCAACAGCACCTCCTCGCCCAAGCGCCGCCGTAGGCGGCTGATGTACACCTCGACGATGTTGTCGTCACCATCAAATGCCTGATCCCACACCGCGTCCAGGATTTGTCCCTTGGACAGGACCTGGCCGGGTTGTTCAGCGAAGTAGGACAGCACCTCGAACTCACGGGTGGACAACGCAACTTCCTGATCGTCCTTCCACACCCGACGTGCGGAGGGGTCGATCCGCCACCGGTCTATGCAGATCTCTCGGCGCTGCTGCACCTCTCGACGTCTGGTCAACGCCCGGATGCGGGCCAGCAAGACGGTGTAGCTGAATGGCTTGGTCATGTAGTCGTCCGCGCCGGTGTCCAGCCCCTCAGCCTCGTCATACTCGCCGTCTTTGGCGGTCAACATCAAGATCGGTGTGACGATGCCATGATTGCGCAGTCGTGCACACACCTGATAGCCGTTCAGCCCGGGCAGCATGATGTCCAAGACGATCAAATCGTAGGTCCCCGTGGTCGCACGCCGTAGCCCGTCCAGACCGTCATGTGACACCTTGACCGTCATTCCCTCTGCCTGCAGTCCCCGTTGGACATTTGCCGCAATCTTGCGGTCGTCCTCGACCAACAGCACGTCCATCATGACCGATCCTAGGCGTGGATGCTGAACAAGGGCTGACTGGCCGGCCGGGTTGTCAGCGTGGGTTCAGGCAGTCCTTGCACACTGTGGACATCTGACCAGGAGAGGAGGTGACAACAATCATGAACCGAAAGATCATTGGCACTATGGCTGCGCTGGGCGTGGTCGCATCGCTGGCCTTCGGTGGCGTCGCGCTCGCAGGAGGCGAGGACGAGGTTGAGGGCCCTGACGTCGAGATCATCGGTACTGCACTGGACCAGGCGTCGGCCGCGGCCCTGGAGCACGTCGGCGAAGGACGGGTCACCGGTACCGAGCAGGGCGACGAGGAGAGCTATTACGAGGTGGAGATCACCCGCGATGACGGCTCCCAGATCGATGTGCAACTGGACGAACAGTTCGCCGTCGTCGGCGACGAAGAAGAGGCGCCGGGCGACAACTGATCCGGCCAGTACAGTTCCCGACCCACGTGGCAGCAGCAGTTGTGGCCCCATGCACGACGCTCTGTACGTGGGTCGCGGGATGTTCGCGAGGCATCGTTTGTCTGGTCGGCCGCGACGGATATCGTCGCAGCGTGCGTACTGCGATGGTCGTGATGTTGGTCGGCGTGACCCTCTTGGCCTGTACGGATCGGTCGGCCCCGAGTGTCGCCAGCCCCGGTGCCGAACCCGAGGATGGCCCCCCTACGGCGTTCCAGGGCGACGTGTTCAACGACCGCATCGCAGCGCTGGTGCAACGCCAGGTCGATCAGGGGCTGCCGATCACCCCCCGGGGACGGGCGTTTGACCGCTGTCCGGCGGTTGACGACGGTGCGTTACAGGCTCTGGCGGACGTTTTCGAAGCCGACGCCACCGCGATCCAGGATCTGGGCGCGACCGTCACCGATCCCGACGGGCAACCGACACTGTCTTGCCCCCTGAAGTTCGGCGAGGCGTCGGCAGGTGCGGCCGTGCTCACCGTCGGCCCGGCCTCGGGGGACCTGGCCGAACAGTTGGCTGCCGCAAACTATGAAGAAGTCCCAGACGCCACCGTGGCGGGACTGCCGGATGAACAGGTGCGACTGTTCGACTCGACACAATTCGAGGCCAGTCGGGCGGTCTGGTCAGCCGACGGGTTCCAGATCAGCCTGACTGGCAACAGTGATCTGGTCGCATCCGGCGCGTTGTTGGAAGCACTGCCCGTTGCCGTCAAAGAAGTCTCAAGGGTGATCGGAACATGAAGTTCGGCGTGACCATCTGCAATCACGGCGAGTACGCCGATCCGAACCTTCTCGCCGACTTGGCGGTCGATGCCGAACAGGCCGGCTGGGACGGCGTGTTCGTGTGGGACCACATCGCCCGTGACGGTGAACCGCCGATGACCGACCCGTGGATCGCCCTGGCCGCCATCGCGACCCGCACCCAACGGGTGAAGATCGGCCCCATGGTGACGCCGCTGGCTCGACGAAGGCCCTGGAAGGTGGCACGAGAAACCGTTGCCTTGGATCATCTGTCCAACGGTCGGCTGATCCTTGGCGTCGGATTGGGCATCCATCCCGAAGAATTCGAACGGCTGGGTGAAGAACAGACCTTCAAGGGTCGTGCCTCGCTGCTCGACGAAGCGCTTGACGTCATCGTGGCGTTGTGGTCCGGAGAACCCGTGGACCACCATGGGCAAGCCTTCGATGTCCAGGCCCATTTCCGGCCGACGCCCCTCCAGACGCCCCGGATCCCCATCTGGGTCGGCGGGGGTTGGCCCAATCGTGCGCCGTTTCGTCGGGCAGCCCGGTTCGACGGATCGTTTCCGAATGCCATTGACGGGTCCCTGCAACCCACCGACTACCGGGACATCACCGACCTCATCAGCCGACACCGTGTCATTGAGACGCCGTTCACCCTCGTCCATCAGGGCAACGGTGAGCCGGGCGACATCGATCGCTGGCCGCAGTTCGCCGCGGTCGGCGTGGACTGGTGGCTTGAGTCATTTCGGTCTGAGGAGCGACCTGTTGATGAGGCCAAAAGGGCCATTTCAGACGGTCCGCCGGTCGGATAGAACATGCCCATGGCCAAAGATCATGGACCCAGCATCAAAGACGACGAGAAGTACGAGGCGTTGCGCGACGAGGGGATGAGCCAGTCCAAAGCTGCGGCCATCGCCAACACTCCTAACGCTTCGTCCAAGGGCGGTCAGCAACCGCCGTACGAAGAATGGACGAAGGACGAACTGTACGACCGCGCCAAGGAATTGGACATCGAGGGTCGCTCCGAGATGACCAAGGACGAACTGATCCACGCCCTGCGGTCAGGCTGACGGCTCAGAGCAGTTCCAAGATCGTGGCGTTGGCCTGACCGCCACCCTCACACATCGTCTGCAGGCCATATCGCACCCCGGCATCACGCATGTGGTGGACCAGTGTGGTCATCAAGCGTGCCCCGGACCCACCCAATGGGTGGCCAAGTGCGATGGCGCCGCCGTTGACGTTCAAGGTCTTTTCCTCTGCAGGGATGTCCTTCAGCCACGCCAGGGGGACTGAGGCAAAGGCTTCGTTGACCTCGAAGGCGCCGATGTCTGACGCCGACAACCCTGCTTTGGCCAGGGCTTTTTCGGTTGCTGGCATCGGCGCGTGCAGCATGGGCATCGGCGCGACCGCGGCCAACACCGCAGTGTGGACCCGTGCGATCGGGGTGAGCCCCAGTTCCTTGGCCTTCTCCGCGGTCATCATCAACAACGCGGCTGACCCGTCAGAGATCTGGGAGGAGTTGCCAGCTGTGACCTTGCCGTCCTCGGCGAAGGCCGGCTTCAACCCCGCCAGCGCTTCCAAGGTCGTGTCACGACGGATGCCCTCGTCTTGGCTGACCTTTCCGTCGTCTGTCGGCACCGGCACGATCTCAGATTCGAACCGGCCCTGATCGGTGGCGGCAGCGGCCTTCTCATGTGAGGACAGCGCGAACTCATCCATCTGCGTCCGACTGATGCCCCAGCGGTCGGCAATCTCCTCCGCACCCACACCCTGGTTGGGAAAGGTGGTGCCGTACCGCTCGACGTAGCCAGCGCCCAACGGGTTGGCCCCGCCGGCGGCAGAGCCCATCGGGACCCGGCTCATCGATTCCACCCCACCGGCGACGACAACGTCGTAGTGACCAGCGATCAGCCCAGCGGCGGCGAAGTGAACTGACTGCTGGGATGAGCCGCACTGACGGTCGACGGTCGTGGCGGGTACCGATTCGGGCCAACCGGCGGCAAGCACGGAGGTTCTGCCGATGTCAAAGGTCTGTTCACCGGCCTGGGACACACACCCCCAGATGACGTCATCCACGACGGCCGGGTCAATCCCGGTGCGGTCTGCCAATGCGTTCAGCACCAAGGCCGACAGGTCGGTGGGGTGAATCCCTGACAACGCACCGTTGCGCTTGCCACTGGGGGTTCGGGCGGCATCGACGATGACGGCATTACGCATGAGGGCTCATAGCTCCTAGAGAGGTTCGTAGGCCTGTCCCTGTCAGTTTCGACGGCCGGACGGGTTGCTGCAACCCGAGTCAGGCTGTCGCTGCCTGGGTCAGACCCAACTGTTGCACCATGTCGTCGCGCATCTTGAACTTTTGGATCTTGCCGGTGACGGTCATCGGGAACTCGTCCACGAACTGGATGTGCACCGGGATCTTGAACGTCGCGATCTGCCCGTGGCAGAACGACCGCAACGAGTCGGTGTCAAGCGTGGATCCCTCGCGGCGCACGACCCAAGCGGCGACTGCCTCGCCGTAGGTGTCGTCGGGGACGCCGAAGACCTGTACGTCGGCGATCTCGGGGTGGGTGTAGAGGAACTCCTCGACCTCGCGGGGATAGATGTTCTCGCCGCCGCGGATGATCATGTCCTTGATACGACCCACGATGTTGACGTAGCCGTCGTCACGCATCACCGCCAGGTCACCGGTGTGCATGTAGCGGGCGGCGTCGATGGCCTGCGAGGTTGCGTCGGCGTCGTCCCAATACCCAAGCATCACCGAGTAGCCGCGAGTGCACAGCTCGCCCCGTTCGCCGCGGGGGACGATCCGACCGGTCTCAGGATCGATGATCTTGACCTCGACGAAGGGATGGATCCGGCCAACCGTGGACACCCGGGACTCGATGTCGTCGTTCACACCGGATTGGAAGCTGACCGGGGAGGTCTCGGTCATGCCGTAGGCGATGGTGACGTCGGTCATGCCCAGACCCTCAATGGTCCGCTTCATCACCTCCACCGGGCAGGGTGAACCGGCCATGCATCCGGTCCGCAACGTCGAGGTGTCGTGGTCGTCCAGGTCGGGATGGTCAAGCACTGCGATGTACATCGTGGGGACGCCGTAAAAGGCGGTGCATCCCTCCTCATCGACTGCGGCAAGGGCCGCATCGGCATCGAAGCTTTCCGCTGGCAGGACCACAGTCGCCCGGTGGGTCAAGAATCCCAGGTTGCCCATCACCATCCCGAAGCAGTGATAGAATGGAACGTTCAGACACAACACGTCTTGGGGTGTGATCCCCATCCGCTGGGCCACGAAGTACCCGTTGTTCAAGATGTTGTGGTGTGACAACGTCGCTCCCTTGGGAGATCCCGTGGTGCCTGAGGTGTATTGGATGTTGATGGGGTCATCCGGATCCAACGTGGCCTCGCGCTGGCGGAGCAGTTCGATGTCCACCTCGTCGCCGCGCGCCATGAAGTCCGACCAGGCCTGGGCCCAGCGCGGTGCCGACCCCTCACCCAGCAACACCACCTGGCGCAACTGCACCCCATCATCGCGGACCCGGCCGATCATGTCGACGTAGTCGGTTGCCCGGAAATTGCGAGCGGCGACCAGCACGCTGACCCCGGCCTGACGCAGGGCGTAGCCAAGCTCATGGGTGCGATAGGCCGGATTGACGTTGACCAGGATGGCCCCGACCTTGGCGGTGGCATATTGCACCACCATCCATTCAACGTGGTTCGGACTCCACATCCCCACACGGTCGCCTTTGGCCACCCCGAGCTGCAGCAGCGCCTTGGCTGCACGGTCGACTTGTTCGAGCAGTTCGGTGTAGGTCCACCGAATCCCCTGATGGCGGCTGACCACAGCGGTGGTGTCAGGTGCCTCAGCGGCGGCCAAGTCCAGTTCGCCCCCAATGGTGCGGCACAGCAACGACGAATCGGAAGTGCCGGAGACATAGGACAATTTGCTCATGTGGTTGCCTTTCAACGAATGTTGATCGTCACCTTGCCCTACGTCCCGGCTGCGCGGTAGCCCCAAAGCGGTCGGTGCCCCGGCCATGGTCGGGGAACTGTGAGCCTGGGTAGGGCTAGCCCCATGACACTTGACACAATGCCCCGTCTTGGACTTGGAACCTGGGAGTTGGAGGGCGATGACGCCCGCAACTCGGTGCAGACCGCACTGGACCTTGGCTACCGCCATATCGACACCGCCCAGATGTATGAGAATGAAAAGGAGGTGGGCCGCGGATTGTCCGCCAGCGACGTCGACCGTGACGAGATGTGGCTGACGACCAAACTGAACGTGAAGAACCTGGCTCCCGACGACGTCACCACCTCGACCGAGGACTCGTTGCGCAAGCTTGACACCGACCACCTCGATCTGCTGCTGATCCACTGGCCCGTCGCGATCGACACGGTGGAGCAGACACTGGATGCGATGCAGAAGCTGCAGGACCGCGGGTTGACCCGGCACATCGGCGTCAGCAACTTCACCTCCGACCAGTTCACACGCGCGACGAAGGTTGCCCAGATCACCACGAACCAGGTCGAGTATCACGCCATGCTCGACCAATCGGCGGTCCTACAGGCTGTCCGGTCGGCGGGGGCCGATTTGACTGCCTATTCCCCGCTGGGTCGCGGTGAGCTGCTGGATCATCCCGTCATGGTCAACATCGCGGGCGCCCGTAGCGCTCATCCTGCGCAGATCGCCTTGCGATGGTTACTGGACCAGGACGCTGTCGTGGCCGTGCCGAAGGCAACCGGAGAGGACCATCTGCAGAGCAACCTGGAAGTCTTGTCCATGCCGCCACTGCAACCCGAGGACACTGCCGCAATCGATCAGATCCCCAAGGACAATCGGATCATCGATCCGCCGTTCGCACCTGACTGGGACTGAAGAACCGCGGCCCTGTGGATAACTGCAGGGTGGCAGCAGCCAAACACGCTTTCATTGGGCGTCATGACATGCACCTTGACCGCGACGTTGCCCGTGTCGGCCGCATCCCGTCTGACCATGGCCCGCTGGCAGATCAGCAGTGCAATGTATGCCGGCGGGGTATGGAGCATCCCACAGGTGGCCGCCATGCTGCGTCCGGTGTGGGAAGACGCCCTCCCCTCAACCGAGTGGCTGGTCGCCATCGCCAGCGACGATCCCCATCTGCACCAGGTCGCGCCCGGCCGCTGGGTGCACGTGGGCGCCGCCGTGGACGACCGCATTTTCACGATCCCGCTGTCGGACGTTGACCGCGGGGCAGGCATCATCGACGTTTCTCACGACTTGACCGCGCCATTGGCTCGGTATGCGGGTTGGCCGCTGATCCCCGTGCGGTCCCCATCAGGCCGTGGCTGCTTTCAGCGCGTGGCGGGCAGGTCAGGACGGCACCACCTGGTGACCTGCCCACACCTGCTGCCTGGCGACGGGGCGTTCATGGGGGTGACGCCCGGCCCAGAGGGACTGCACATCCAACCTGTCGTCCCACAGCCATGGGCCGCAGAACGATTGCGACACGCCATGCGAAACGCCGTGCGCATCTACGGAACCGGCGACGCATCCGTTGACGCCTGGCCCGTCACTGTCGATGTCGAACTCGCGGTGTTGGCCGGCGACCCGACGCTGCGGCGAGTCCCCACAGCACCTCTCCGCACACTCGTTGCAGCGACGGCGGGGCGCGGGGGCTAAGGTCTCGGCGATTGAGCGACAACAACGCCCGGGAGTTGCGGCGCGATGGCCGTAGGATCCCGGACGCCTTGATCAAGCCGCATGCCGACCGCATGCCCGCCGAGGATGTCCAGCAGATCCTGAGCGCCCATCGCTCGGCGGTGATCGACGGTGCGGACGGCTATGTCGATCCCACCAATGGGCTGTTCAGTTTCACCGCGGCCTACCATTGGGCGAAGGGCCGGTGTTGCGAACTGGGCTGCCGTCACTGCCCCTGGTTGGATGCCGACGAGCGTATGGCAATCGGGCCCTGCCCATCTGTCCGCCCTGATGACTTCGGCGATGACCCACCTGACGTGTGACACTGACATGATGCTTCCTCGTGTTTCAGCGTCATCGTCCTTCGGCAACAGTCAGGCAATGAGCCGCACCCATCTTTCCCGCTTGTTTGCAGTGGCCATCGTGGTCCTCACCCTGGCAGCCACTGTCCTGCCTGCCACTGATGCCTACGCGGTGGATGACGTGACACCGGCGCGGGTGGGGGGTGCGGAGCGAACCGCCACCGCCGCGAACGTGGCGTTGCGGGCCTTTCCGGCTGGGACCGACCAGGCGATCATCACCACCTCGTTCACCGCGCAGGATGCGTTGATCTCAGCGTCATTGGCTGGCGCCACCGATGCGGCGATGCTGCTGGTCAACCCCAATCAGGTGCCGGAGGCAACGGCCGCTGCGTTGCAGGAGTTGGGGGTCCAGACCATCACCCTGGTGGGCAACCAGGCCAGCATCTCGGCTGCGGTCCAAGAGGAACTGGCCGTCGATTACGACGTGGTCCGGATCAACGGTGCCACGCCATACGCCATCGCTGCTGCAGTCGCTGATCAGACCGTCGAGGTTGCCGGGACGATGCAGATCAACGGTCTGCGTACGGTGCTCTTGGCCAACGGAGAGACCTTCCCCGACGCGTTGTCGGGCAGCGCCGCGGCCTACGCCGGCCCTTTGCCGGTCTTGTACACCGAGCCAGATCAGTTGCGTGAAGAGGTCAGCACCTTCCTGGATGCCCGCGACATCCAGCAGGTGATCATTCTGGGGGGAACGCTGGCGGTGTCAGACGAGGTGCAGACCGCACTTGAGAACCGGGGCCGAAAAGTTGTTCGCCTGGGTGGACAGACGCGCGTCGAGACCTCCACCGTCATCGCTGCGTGGACCGAAGAAGAGTTGAGCTTTGCAACCGACACCATCATTTTGGCTCGGGGCGATGACTTCCCCGATGCGCTGACGGCCGGACAATTGGGGGGAACCTTGCGGGTGCCGCTGGTCTTGGCGGCCACCCCGACGGTGCTGCCCCAACCGGCAGCGCAGTACTTCGCCGACCGCTGTGAGACCATCGAGGTCGTCCAAGCCGTCGGTGGGGAGAAGGCGATCAGCACCGCGGTCCTTGAGACGGCTGAGGATGCAGCCGAAACGTGCACAATCTCTGAGCCGTCCACCCCGCCGCCCGGGTCTGAGGGTCCCGCGGACTTTGCGATGGACCCCTTGGAGATCCAGACCGACATCTTCAAGGTGGATACGGTCGCGGCGACGGACCTGGACGGTGTGGAAACCCTTGATGCCGCATTGCTGCCGTGCAACATCGTCACTGTGGGTGACGACGGCTCGGCCATCTTCACCGATAGCGATGATGACGGCTTTGCCGACGGCTACGGCGACACCCTGACCGGAACCAGTCTGATCACCGGCATCAACAACGCCAACGTCGATGATGCGCGGGTGGTCCCACAAAACGCTGCCGAAGACGGCCGTCTGGGCGTGCAGGTGTCTGCCTACGAAGCCGACTGCGCCATTGTCGCGGTTCATCAGGCCCAACCCGCGTCGGCCAGTGGTCTGCCGGTTGACGAAAGTGGTCAGCCGACCATTCCCTATGGGGTGTCAACGGTTCGCTTCGGCACACCACCGGAAAACCCGGGCACCGACAGTCATGTCTTCAACGTCGAGCCGACCGAGGCCATAACCGGCGCCTTGGGCCTGTCCGAGCAATTCACCGTCACGGGGCGTGTGGACGGAGACCCCCTGACCATCCCCTTGGACATCGTGTTGTTCCCCTGTGACCAAAACGATGTCTTGGGCGCCGGGGACGACACCTTCGACGACGCTGACAACGACGGTGGCGCCGACGGGTTCGCAGACACCGAGACCGGGGCGATCAGCATCACCGAGGTCAACGGGCAGTCTGTCAGCCCGACAAAGATCGAGTCGGCCTCCCCGGTCGACGGTGAGATCCA
>JBBSNE010000020.1:0-14850 GCA_038232815.1 Euzebyales bacterium
AAACAGCGGTTGGACCTGTTGGTGCAACTCATCGATCCCGCCCTGGCCGGCGCCACCGGCGGCCTGGTAGCTGGTCGCCACCATCGACACCAACCCGAACGCCTCGTGCAGCGCCTTGCACGGCAGCATCGCCGCCATCGTCGTGCAGTTGGGGTTGGCGATGATGCCTTTGGCGGGACGTTCGTCCAGCACCTCGGCGTTCACCTCGCTCACCACCAGGGGGACGTCGGGATCCATCCGGAATGCCGAGGAGTTGTCCACCACCAACGCACCGGCCTCGACGGCCCGGGGGGCGTGATCTTTTGACCGTTGACCCCCCGCGCTGAACAGAGCCACGTCGACGCCGTCGAAGGCATCGGCATCGGTTAAGGCCTTGACGGTGATATCGCGGTCACGCCAGCGAATGGTCGTGCCAGCCGAGCGTTCGCTTGCCAACAGCACCAGATCGTCCAACGGGAAATCACGCCGGTCCAACAGTCGCCGAAGGTCCTGACCGACCGCGCCGGTGGCGCCGGCGATCGCAACACGACGGGTGGGGGTTTGTGCAGCCATGTCTAGCTTCCTTCGACGGTCACAGGGTTGTTGCCGTCCAGACCGAACTCAGTGTGGATGGCATTGACCGCGGTCTCGACATCAGCTTCGTTGACGACGACCGATATGCGGATCGTCGAGGTCGAGATCATGTCGATGTTGACCCCGGCCTCTGACAGCGCGGTGAACATGCGGGCCGCAACACCAGGGTTGCTTTTCATCCCCGCCCCGATCAACGAGACCTTGCCGACCTTCTCATCGACCTCCATGCCGGCGGCGCCGACCTCGCTCATCAATGGTTGCAGCACGTCGCGTACCACCTTGGCCTCGGTCAAGGGAATCGTGAAGGTCATGTCGGTGGTGCCGTCGTCGCTGACGTTCTGCACGATCATGTCGACGTTGACGTGGGCGTCAGCCAGGACGGTGAACACCCGGGCGGCAACGCCAGGCTTGTCAGGGACACGGCGGACCGTGACCTTGCCTTCGGAGCGGTCGTGGGCGACCCCCGAGATGATGGCCTGTTCCATGATCTGTTCCTCTGTGGGCTCGGCGATGACCCAGGTGCCGTCGTGATGACTGAAGCTTGAGCGGACGTGGATGTCCACACCGTGGTTGCGGCCGAACTCCACTGATCGGACCTGTAGCACACCAGCGCCGCTGGCGGCCAACTCCAGCATCTCATCCGCGGTCAGGCGCTGCACCTTATGGGCGGTGGGGACGATGCGCGGGTCAGCGGTGTAGACCCCGTCCACGTCGGTGTAGATCTCACAGACGTGGGCACCAAGCGCTCCGGCCAGGGCGACGGCGGTGGTGTCGGACCCTCCCCGACCCAGTGTGGTGACGTCCTTGGTGGTTCGTGACACTCCCTGGAAGCCCGCCACGATCACCACGTGCCCCTCCTCCAGAGCGGTGGTGATCCGACCTGGAGTGATGTCCAGGATCTTGGCCTTGCCGTGGACCTCGTCAGTGATGATGCCGGCCTGTGACCCTGTGAAGGAGCGGGCCGTCAGGCCTTCTTCACCGATGGCCATGGCCAGCAATGCCATGGAAATGCGCTCACCGGCGGTCAGCAGCATGTCCATCTCACGACCCGAAGGGTCAGGCGTGATCTCCTCGGCCTGTTGGATCAGGCGGTCGGTCGTCTTGCCCATGGCCGAGACGACCACGACGACGTCGTTGCCTTTGCGCTTGGTCCGTGCGATCCGGTCGGCGACCCGCTTGATCCGGTCGGTGTCGGCAACCGACGTGCCGCCATATTTTTGCACGATGATGGGTGCCATTGCGCACCGATGCTAGCGGCCTGGGTGCTGGTCTGGATGGAGGGGTTGGGGCAGGAAGGCAGCCCCGGAACCGTCGGCGGCGGCCAGGTCGTCAGGGTTGGCGATCCGACAGCGCTGCAGTGACAGACAACCACAGCCGATACAACCGTCTAGGCCGTCGCGGAGCTTTTCGATGGAGGCAATCTCGGCATCCAAGCGGGCCCGCCAGTGTCGCGAGATCCGGGTCCAGTCGGCCTTGGTGGGCGTTCGCCCCTGGGGGAGGGATTCAAGCGCCTGAGTGATCTCGGTCAACGTCAGCCCAACGTGTTTGGCGGCCGCGATGAAGGCCAGACGACGCAGGACATCGCGGTGGTACCGGCGTTGGCCCCCCTCACTTCGATCAGCCGAGATCAGTCCGCGGCGTTCATAGAACCGCAGGGCGGAGGGGGCGAAACCGCTACGACGGGCGACCTGGCTGACGGTCAATTCGTCGGAAACCATAAGTTTTTTCCCGATCTGGTTGACTTGAACTTAACTTCAAGTTCTACCTTGTGGGCATGGACATCACAACGCAACGAACCGCAATCGTCACGGGGGCCTCGCGAGGGCTGGGATTGGCCCTGACGAAAGGCCTTGTGAACAACGGCTGGCACGTGATCGCCACGGCACGTGGCGCGCAGCAACTGCGCGATGCCTTTCATGGCCCCACCTTTCACGGTAGCGCCCTGGACGGCACGGACCTAGCTGGAGACAAGACACGTGATCAGCGATCGGAACACCGGGTTACGGTCGTCCCCGGTGACGTGACGTCGCCGGGGCATCGCCAACGCCTGGTGGATCTGGCCGGTGGCCGCCTAGACCTGCTGGTCAACAACGCAAGCTGGTTGGGCCCAAGCCCCCTCCCCGCGCTGGCGACGGTGGATCTGGAGGCCGTGCGAGCGGTGTATGAGACGAACCTCATAGCCCCTCTTGCATTGACGCAGACCGCCCTGCCGTACCTGAGCGCTGCCGACGGCACAATCCTGAACATCTCCTCGGACGCGGCCACCGGGGCCTGGCCGGGGTGGGGCGTCTACGGATCCTCCAAGGCCGCATTGGACCAGTCCACGGTAATCCTTGGCGTGGAGCATCCTGGCCTGGCCGTCTACACCGTGGACCCGGGTGACATGCGCACTGCCATGCATGCGGAGGCCTTCCCGGGTGAAGACATCTCAGACCGGCCTCTGCCCGACGCGGTGGTGCCGTCGTTGTTGCGCTTGCTTGAGATACTACCCCCGAGCGGCCGGTACAAGGCAGCGGAGTTCAGCGCCGAAGACGTCACAGCAACTGCGGCGGATACCGCGGAAACGGTTGATGTCGCGTGAGTACGGCACTACGACCACACCCAACAGTCCAGTTTGAGGTGCCACCAGGCCGGTGGGCGACTCAGCCACCAGAGCATCGCGGCGTCCCCCGCGACCAGGTTCGTCTGTTGGTTGCCAGTCGCCACGCCATGACTGACGTTGCCTTCGCCGACATCGGTCGGTTCCTGCAGCCAGGCGACGCCTTGGTGGTCAACACCTCCGCCACCCGACCCGCAGCCATCGATGGACTGCACAACCGTGGACGCGTCGTCATCCACCTGGCCACCGAGCATGACGACGGCGCTTGGATCGTCGAGGTGCGCGCCGCGGATGGCAGCGAACCGCTGCTTGATGCAGACCCGGGCGATCTGATCGCGTTGGAGGGCGGTGGCCACCTGACGCTCCACGTCCCGGCAGCGGCGGGTCCAGACGGCAGGGGCGTGCGCCTATGGCGCGCGTCGTTGTGTGTCGGCGGCACGGTGGCGGCCTACATGCGCAGGCACGGGCGGCCGATCGCCTACGCAGCGGGAGCAGGCAGTAGAGAACCCCTGCTGCTGAGCGACTACCAAACGGTGTTTGCCCAAAATCCTGGGAGTGCCGAGATGCCCTCCGCCGGGCGACCGTTCAGCAGCCGACTGGTGACGCACTTGGTCAGCTCGGGGGTGTCCGTCCTGCCGCTGACCCTCCATGCGGGGGTGTCCTCGCAGGAAGTGAGCGAACCGCCCCAACCGGAATGGTTTGAGGTACCGGTCAGTACCGCCCTGGCAGTCAACCGGACACGACGGGCAGGCGGCCGGGTCATCGCGGTCGGCACCACGGCGACCCGGGCGCTGGAGTCGGCCGTCGGAAACGGGGGTGTGCACCCGGATCGCGGCTGGACCGACCTGGTGATCACCCCCGATCGGGGGGTTCACACAGTGGATGGCCTGATCACCGGTTGGCATGAACCCACCGCATCCCATCTGCTGTTACTGCAGGCCGTGGCGGGGCATGAACTGGTTCAACGGGCCTACGACCGGGCAGTGGCAGGTCGGTATCTGTGGCACGAGTTCGGCGACAGTTGCCTACTACTCCCCTGACCGTCGTTGATCGGACAGCGGTGGCGAGGTTGGGCGGGCGGGAGGCATCGGCGTCAACGTAGGGGCGGCACGGTCGGCGTCTTCGGCGTTCGATGGCAACGGCGGAATGGGCACCTCTGGAACCGGGCGGCGGGCATCACCTGAGCGCTCAGGACGTGAGCCGGTCTCGTTTCCGTCGTCGGTTGTCCGGTACTGGGTCAGTGGATACAGGTTGGGTACCAGGTTCCCGTCGGCGTCTCGTTCATAGTCGGTTTGCAGGCCATAGGCATCGAAGGGGTACCCGTTGCCGTCCGGTCCGTCCTGGAGAATCAACGGATTGCCCACACCGTCGTACAACAGGACATCACTGAGCGGGGTTCCGTTACGATCAAAGGCGTAGATGTTGGTGACCGGGTCCCTGCCCGGCAGGGTGAGCACCGGATGCTCGAGGATCGGCTGTTCCTCAAAAAACACCTCCGCACCACCGGGGTCGTCCAAGTCGTAGAAGACGCCCGGCTCAACCTCGACCACCCCCCCGTATGGCTGGGTGGCAACCATCAGCAGGGTCAGCACCGAGACGACTGACGCCGCCCAGCGTGCCAGCCTGCGCCATCCACCTGAGGTGTCGATCCGTCCCGTGCCAACCTCGACGCTGAGGTAGATCACCCCCAGGCTGATCAGCAGTCCGGTCAACGGGTTGCCGAGTATCCACGGGATCGGGAGTTGACGTGACGGTGTTGTCCCGCCCGTGAAGGCCGCAAGGAACAACGCGATGCCATAGCCCCGCGCGACCCACCAGGCCGGCAGTAGTTGACGGAGCCAGTCAATGATGCGGCTGGTGCGGGGATTCGCCAGATAGGACCGGATTCGCCGTTCCCACAGCCATGGCCGGTGGGCGCCACGGGGGGTTTGCAGACCGGCTGAGTCAAGCAACTCGGCGGCGTAGGTCGCTGGCGGGCCCAGCCGATCTTCCAGATCCACATCGTTGCCCCGCTCTTGGAGCAACGCGGCGACGTGGTCGCGCAGATCCTCCAGCAGGTCGTTGCGTTCGTCCTCTTCGACCGCCCCCAGTTGGTCGTGGACGGCAGTGACGTAAGCCCGGGCCTGGGGTGGCCAGTTGATCGTCCCGTCGGCGGGTTCGGATATGCGTGTAGCCATCAGCGGGATGCTCCGTTCTGCAAGATTGCGGCCATGTGATCGGTGAAGGTCTGCCAGACTTTGCGGGAATGCTCCAGTTGGGTCTGCCCGCTATCGGTCAGGGCGTAGTACTTGCGGTTGGGCCCCTCATCGGAGGGCACCACGTAGCTGGACAGCGCTCCGGCCCGATACAGCCGACGCAGGGTGCCGTAGACCGAGGCATCTCCCACCTCGTCCAACCCCTGTTCGCGAAGGCGCCGCAGCACGTCATACCCATACGCATCGCCGTCGGACAGGACGGCCAGGACGGCCAGGTCCAACACGCCTCTGAGCAACTGAGTGGTCTCCATGTGCCTCACACAGTACTACGTGAGGCGATGTAGTCAAGAGTTGGTATCCGGCAGCGGTGTCGTCCAGACGTTGCAACAGGTCATGGGCGGCCAACTCCACGTCCTTGTGCCGCCACTGCGCTGCCCGGTAGCGGCAGGCGATCAGTCCCATCCGGTGAATCCGGCGGAAGTCACCGACGACGAAGGCATACCTGGCCTTGGTGTGGTCGGTCGCTCCTTCCGTCAGACCCAGATGCCAGGCCGCGTACTCCTGCCAGTCATGACGATCCAAGTACGCGTTCTCGTCGTCGGCGGTCGGTTGGACATCACCCCACTCGCTGTCAAGCACGTACTGGCGAGCATCGATCAGGGCCTGGGCCTTGACCACAGCAGCTTCGTTGACGGAGTAGGACGCCATGACGATCTAGGCTGTCACATGTTCGGTGGCGGTTTGGGTATTGGGTCCATGGCCTGTTGATAGGCCAACCCGACCGCCAGTAGATGCTGATCGCGTCCCGCTGGCGCATCAATTTCCATCCCGACGGGAAGGCCGTGGCTGGTCAGACCCACGGGAAGGCTGAGGCCGGGTAGACCGGCATTGCTGCCTGGGTCGGTGTTGCGGATGTACGTGGTGAACGTCGGCACCTGCTGGCCGTTCAGTTCCATGGTTTCGTCATCACCGATGGGACGGGCAGGCAACGGGGTGGTCGGAAAGAGCAGTCCGGCCAGATCATTGTCGTCGAAGTAGTCGGCGAAGGCAGCCTGCAGCGCTGGCCGGTGGATCTGGATGGCGTCGCGGTAGACCTGTTCGGGCATTGCCTGGTCACCGAGCAGTCCGGTCATCAACCCGTGTACATCCGGGCTGGAGGTCGCCTGGACCATCGTGGGCAGGTCGATGCCCGCAGTACCGCCCTCCAGGTACGCCTTCTGCGTGATCGGTGCCTCGTACAACGCCACGGGAAACCCGGTTGCAGTGTTGTGATCGCCCACGCCGGGCACATCGACCTCGACCAACACCACCCCCAGCTTGTCCAGTCGCTCCAGTTCGGCCTCAACGACGGCAGCCAGATCGGCATCCAGGTCGGCGTAGAAGTACTCGCGGGGCACCCCCAGTCGCAGACCCTTCAGATCGACTGACTCCACAGCCACAGGACCACCGGTCAGGATGCTATCGACCAGTGCACAGTCCTGTACCGACCGGGTCAACGGCCCCGCGGTGTCCCGCGTGTGTGAGATCGGAAGGATGCCGTCTTGGCTGTACCGTCCGGCGCTGGGCCGAAAGCCGTAGACACCACACAGGGCGGCCGGGATCCGCACTGATCCGCCGGTATCGGTTCCGATACCCACCGTTGTCATGCGGGCGGCGACGGCTACCCCGCAGCCGCCACTGCTGCCGCCAGGAATGAGTTGTGGATCATAGGGGTTGCGTACCGGTCCGAAGGTCGCGTTGTTGCTGGTGATGCCGAAGGCCAGTTCGTGCAAGTTGGCCTTGCCCAGCAAGATGGCCCCGGCAGCGAACAACGCCGTCGCAACCACCGCGTCACGTGCGGGCTGATGAGCATGCAGTGACGGCGTCCCCCCGGTGGTCGGCAAGGCCGCGGTGTCGATGTTGTCCTTCAACACGATCGGGACCCCGTGCAGTGGACCCCTCATCTGCCCCCCGTGTTGCTGGGCGTCCGCCGTACGCGCGGCTTCTCGGACATGGTCCTCGTCAAGCGTGATGAACGCATTCAGATCGACACCGTCATGACAGCGATCCAACAGTGCTTCTGCGTAGTGCAGCGAGGAGATCCGCCCGTCGCGAATCGCATTCGCAGCCTCAACGGCGGTCCACTCAGGCGGTTCCTGCACGTCGTTCATCTCAGGCCGATCCTAGAGTCACCACGAGGAACGTAAGCGTTCGCGCCTCGTCCCGCCAAGCCTCGTAGCGGCCGCTGGGCCCGCCGTGACCGGCGCCCATCTCGGTTCGCATCAGGATCGGTCTGTCACCGGTGTTGACGTGGCGCAGTCGGGCGACCCATTTGGCCGGCTCGTGGTAGCTGACCCGGGGGTCGTTCAACCCGGCGGTGATGTAGATGGCCGGGTAGTCCGCCGGGTCGGTGTTGTCATAGGGCGAGTAACTGAGCATGTAGGAGGCGTGTGGTTCTGACCTCGGGTCGCCCCACTCCTCCCATTCGGTCACGGTCAGGGGGAGGGTCGGGTCGCTCATCGTGGTCACGATGTCGACGAACGGCACCTCGGCCACGGCGGCGGCGAACAACTCGGGGCGCATGGTGATGCAGGCCCCCACCAGCAGCCCACCGGCCGAGCCTCCCCGGATGGCCAACCGGTCCGCTGCTGACCACCCCATGGCCACCAGGTGCTCGGCGACGGCAAGGGTGTCGGTGAAGGTGTTGCGTTTGGCCAGCAATCTGCCGTCGGTGTACCAGCGCCGGCCTCCCTCCCCTCCCCCACGGGGGTGGGCCAGCGCGAATATCGCCCCACGGTCCAGCAGGGACAACCGTGTGACCGAAAACATGGGTGGCACTGAGATCTCATACGAGCCGTAGCCGTACAGCAGGCACGCGGCACTGCCATCAACGGGCGTATCGACGTGCCGGACGACATCAACCGGTATGCGCGTCCCGTCGGTTGCCTGGGCCCAGACGCGTTCGGCGGTGTAGTCGCCCAGGTCGACGTTGGGCGTCGGCGTCTGCTTGACCAGCGTCTGGCCCCCGCTGTGCACGTCGACGTCATAGATCGTTCGTGGCTGCGCCATTGACTGCACGCTGATGCGCAACACGTCGGTGTCGTACTGCCGGTTTGCACTGAAGCCGATGTCGTGGGGACCATCAAGGGCATCCACGGTTCGCTCCGACCCGTCACGAAACAGCACCCGTATCTGCCGTTGGGCGTCCTGCCACTGGAGAATCGCCAGATGGCTGGCGAAGGCCGCGGCCCCGTCGATCTTCCGGCCCGACTGGTGGGGTATGAGTTCGGTCCACTCCGCCGGTGCGTCGGTGGGGGCGGTCATGATCCGGAAGTCCTCGGCCTCCAGGTTGGTGACGATCACGAAGCGGTCGCCCCAGTGGGCGACGGAGTACTCAACCTCTTGTCGACGGTTAGCCACGACGGTGGGCGTGCCGGTGGGGTCGTCCGCGGCCAGCACCCACCATTCGCTGCTGAGCTTGGACTGGCTGCCCATGACGATCCACTGATCACTGCGGCTGATGCCAAGTCCGACGAAGAACCGCTCGTCGTCCTCTCGGTACACCTCGACGTCGTCATCCTGTGGGGTGCCCAGACGGTGCCGCATGACCTTGGCGGGACGCTCCATCTCATCGGGCACCACGTAGAACAGGTAGTGCCCATCTGCCGACCAGGCGGACCCGCCCTTGGTGTCGGTCAGCACGTCGTCCAGATCGTCGCCGCTGTCGATGTCGCGAAACCGCAGGTCATAGCGCTCAGCGCCGTTGGTGTCGGCACTCCAGGCCGCCAGGCGGTGATCGGGGTTGACGTCGAACAAGCCCAGGCTGAAGAACTCGTGGTCCTGCGCCTCGATGTTGACGTCCAGGATGACCTGCCTGTCAGCGTCCTCAGCGGTCCGGCCGCGGCACAGGATCGGGTATTGCTTGCCCTCCTCGGTGCGGTTCAGGTAGTACCAGTCATCGTCGGGAACCGGGGCCGACTGGTCGGTTTCCTGGATGCGGGACTTGATCTCGCCAAAGATGGTTTCGACAAGATCGTCGTGTTGTTTGAACCAGTCGCTGGCATGATCATTTTCAGCGTTCAGGTACGCCGTGGTGTCAGGGTCGTCGCGATCACGCAGCCAGGCGTACGGGTCGTCGACGTCACCGGTGGGTCGTTGCCAGATGTGCGGCACCCGTTTGGCACTGGGTGGGGGCACGGCTGGGATGGGTGCGGCGTCGGTCGGGGTGGCGTGGGTCGGTGCGGCATCGGTCATGGCGGCAGAGCATAATCTCGCGGGCCATGACCCACTTCTTCGCCCCGGAACGCTTCAAGACCGACGGCTTTGTGCTGCGCTGCTACTTCCCCGGTGACGGCCCCGCGTTGAACGACGCGACCCTGTCATCCTATGACCACCTACGCCCCTGGATGGCCTGGGCAACCCAACAGCAGACAGTCGAGCAGGCCGAGACCTCGGCCCGGAAGTTTCGCGCAAACTATCTGACCAACACCGACTTCACGATCGCAATCTGGTCGCCTGCCGAGAAACATCTGTGGGGCGGGTGCGGTTTTCATCTGCGAGGTGGGGACTTTTCGACCGAGGTTGCGGAGATTGGCATGTGGATTCGAGCGAGCAAGGCGGGCAGAGGGCTTGGGACCGCCGCCCTGTCCGCAATGCTCGGATGGGGGTTCTCGGAGTGGCCATGGCAGCGTTTGAGCTGGCACTGCGACGCCCGCAATACCGCGTCAGCCCGCACGGCCGAAAAGGCCGGGATGCACCATGAAGGAACGCTTCGGGGCGATAAACCTGAGGTCGGCGAGGGGCGGCGTGACACCCTCATCTATGGCCTGACCAGGGCGGATCTTGCCCAGACTAGTCCCACCATGCCCTGACGGCCGATTGTTTTTCAGTCCTTCTCAGATCACCCTGGAGGTACCAATCGAGAGGAGGCGTTCTCCATGGACGCAGTTACCGACAAGACTGAGATCCGGCGGATCGTGCACGATCGGCCGGAACAGCTCGAGGGATTCACGGTTGTTGCAACGGATGGGCAGGCCGGAAAGGTCGGCGCGCACCAAGAGGAGGTGGATGACTACCATCTGATCGTCCACATCGGCCCCAAGATGCTCGGCCACGACGTGGTGTTGGAAAGTGACGTGATCACGTTGGTGGATCCGGCGGCACAAGAGGTGCACATCGACCGGATCACCGACTGGGTCAAGTCCTCGCCACGCCTGAAGCACTACGCCGAGTAGACAGTGATGACACGGGGGTCAACGACCGTCGTTGACCCCCGTTACATGCCTGTCCGGCCGGCGAACGCACGGCCCAGGGTCACTTGATCAGCGTATTCCAGGTCGCCGCCGACCGGAAGCCCACTGGCGATCCGGGTGACGGTGACATCGATGTCGCGGAACTGGCGGCGCAGATAGCTTGCGGTTGTCTCACCATCAACGGTCGGGTTCAGGGCCAGCACGACCTCGGTGACCGGTTCTTCGCCCAACCGCTGGACGAGTTCTACGATATGCAGCTTGTCCGGGGTGATGCCGTCGATGGGCATGATCAGGCCACCCAGCACGTGGTAGCGCCCCCGGAACTCGCCTGTCTTTTCGATCGCCTGAACGTCCTTGGGTTCAGCGACCACGCACAACACCGCGGGGGATCGCTTGGTGTCACGGCAGATGCGGCACTCATCGGCCTCCGCCACGTTGAAGCACCGCTGACAGAAGTGGATGTCCTGGGCGGCCGACAAGATGGCGTTGGCCAGCCGTTCGGCGTCCACGCGCTCGACACCCAGCAGATGGAACGCCAAGCGCTGTGCACTCTTTGGACCCACCCCGGGGAGTCGGCCCAGCTCGTCGATCAGCCTCTGGACGGGACCTTCGTACAAGGGCCTAGAACATCCCCGGCGGCAACCCCAGCCCACCCGCGACGCCGCCGGTCAACTCGTCCTCAAGTTCCTTGGCCGCCCGAACCGCTTCGTTGCATGCGGCAAGGACCATGTCCTGCAACATCTCGACGTCGTCAGGGTCGACGGCGTCAGGATCGATGGTGATGGACTGGAACTGACCGGCGCCGTTGACGACCGCCTCGACCATCCCACCGCCGGCGCTGCCGGTCACTTCCTTGGCAGCAAGTTCCTCCTGTGCCTTCTGCAGCTTCTTCATCATGGCCTGCGCCTGGCGCATCATGGCCTGCTGATTACCCATCGCTGTGCTCCTGTTCACGTCGGCGGTGCCGGGCCCGGTCAGTCTCGGTACCGGTCATGAGCGTAACGGACTACCCGCGAGTGTCATCGATGACCTGCGCGCCAAGGCCCTTGGTCAAGGCGTCAATGGCCTGGTCGTGAGCCGCGTCGTCATCCTCGACCTCGCCCGCAGCTTCGGCGGCCTGATGGTTGATGACCGCTGACGCCTCATCACCTGTTGTTCCGCCGCCCGCTTCTTCGGCGACCTGAGCGGTGTCGGACCCCACAACGGCCCGCACGCGGTAGCGCGTCCCGATGACTGATTCGACGACTTGGGCGATCGCCTGAGCAGTCTCGGTATCCTCGGCCTGCTTGGCGTGGAAATCGAAACGGAACTGCAGAATCAACGCGCCGTCGGTCAACGCCACCGGCGCTCCCTCGCCGACGATGGCTTGTAGCCGCTTCGAGGTTTGACCAAGCGTCGTCAGAATCGCGGGCCAGGCCTTGGTGACCGTCTGCAGGTCATCCGTCGACGTCTTCGGGGCAGCGCCCGGAGTGGGTTCATCCTTTGACAGCGCCCCGTCGTCCGGCTGTGGCGGAACGGAGGGTGTGGGCCCGGTCGGTGGCGGCAACGGCGCGACTTCGGGCGGACCCGCCGGCCTGATCAACTGGGTGGGCGGGGTGACGTCCTGCTGGGTCGGATCTGGCTCGGTCGCCTGGGTCTGGCCTTGTCCATTCTGGCCCTGTACACCGGGAGCATCCGCCACCTCGGCAGCACCGTTGACACCGGCGGCGTCAGCAGCGACGTGGGAAACAACAGGGTCACCATTGCTGTCATCGTCGCCGTAGTCGTCGTTATCGGTTTTGGGGTCCTTGGCCGCCTGGCGGTCGGCGCTCTGGCCGTGAGCAGCCGTCTGGGAACCAGCGGGGTCAGCGGTGGCCGTCTGACCCAAAGAGACCGGGGGCTGGGCTGGATAGGTCGCGGCGTCTGCTGCGATGACCGCGTCACCAGCGCTGGTCGGTGCAGCGGCTGAGCCACGTGCTGCCGCCGCTTCGATTCTGTCCAAGCGCGCCGCGATCGCCCCAGGGTCCCCGCCAGAGGCGGGAATGGCCGCCTTGGCCAGGGCGATCTCAAGGGGCAGCTGGGTGTTGCCCCGCCGCATCTTCGGTTGGGCGTCGTTCAACAACTCGACGGCCCGAAGCAGGTCTGCGGCACCGGTTTGTCTGGCCTGCCCGGCGAGTTCGGCCACCCTGTCCGGAGTCGCGTCGACCAAGCCGGCGTCCGGAGCGGCCGCCAACAACAGCAACGAGCGCAGATGCGCGACGGCGTCGGTGGCGAACTGACGCAGGTCGGTGCCCCCGTCGGCGACCTGCTGGACCAGGGTAAGGACCCCCGCGACGTCTGATGCGGCCAGCAGCCCAGCTAGCCGATCCAGCAGGGTCGAGGGGACCGAGCCCAGCACCTGCGCCACCCCTTCCGGAGTGATGTCCGGGCCGGTGAACGCCACGACCTGGTCCAGCACCGACAGGGTGTCACGAGCGGACCCGTCCCCCGCACGGACGATGGACTGCAGTGCGTCGCCGCTGAAGGTGAACCCCTCCAACTCAGCGATGTGGCGGCAGTGGTCGGCAAGTTCCGCAGCGGGGATGCGCCGTAGGTCGAAGCGCTGGGTGCGGGACAGCACTGTGGGCAGCACCTTGTGCGGTTCGGTGGTGGCGAAGACGAACACCACATGGTCCGGTGGTTCTTCGATCGTCTTCAAGAAGGCATTCCAGGCCTGGGGTGACAGCATGTGGCATTCGTCGACGATGTAGACCTTGATCCGTGTCTGCGCAGGGGTGAACGCCACACGGTCCCGCAGGTCGCGAACGTCATCGACCCCGTTGTTGCTTGCGGCGTCGATCTCGATGACGTCGGGGCAGGTTCCCTCCCGGATCGCGGTGACGATCGGATCGTCCCCGGGCGGGGTCGAGGTGGGGCCGTCGCTTGCGTTCAGTGCCATCGCCAAGAGCCGCGCCGACGAGGTCTTCCCTGTGCCCCGGGGGCCGGTGAACAGATAGGCGTGATGCCAGGTCTGGGTGTCGACGGCGTTTGCGAGGGTCGTGGTGACGTGGTCCTGTCCGACGACCTCGGCGAAGGTGGAGGGACGGTACTTGCGGTACAGCGACACGTGCGCCACCGGGACAACCCTTTCTCAGATCGACTCGAACCTGTGGGGCCGCACCCTAACCGGACCCTGTGACACCGTCACCCGCAACCCGGCGTGACACCGCGCCCGGCCCGTTATGGCTTCGCCGTGATCATCACAGGACGGGCTCGCGGCTTGGCCGTGGCACCCATCACAAACCGCTTATGGCTGCTGCCTTCCGGCCCTGACCAGGTTCACAGCGTGATGTCGCACGGGACCTCGAACCCGCCCAGTGTTGACCACGGCGGGACAAATCAGTATAGCGGGGCCGCTCGCCGGCGACTGTTCGCCGCGTGACCAGTCCCCGCCGCCACCTCAGCCAACTTGGTGCATCGGCCTCACATATGAGCAGAAAGCACCATCCCATGCCCGGCCAGCCCGCCCCTTGCAGCCAACTTGGTGCATTGGGATCACATGTGAGGTAAAAGCACCATCTCAGGGTGCGCCACCGGACTCAGCCACCGGACAGCGCCTGGAACGCCCGGCCAACGGATTCCACCGCCACGACGGTCATCGAGTCGCTGGCGTCACGGGCAACTCCGGCCAGTTCGACGGGGACCAAGAACACATCCGCGCCGGCCACTTCGGCGGCCCGCACCTTGTCCTGTATCCCGCCGACGGGCCCCACCGAGCCATCCTCCTCCACCCGGCCGGTGCCGGTGATGGTCCGTCCGTTCGCCACGTCGACAGGCGAGGCCAGGTCGGCCACCGCCAGCGTCATCAACAACCCCGCCGACGGCCCGCCCACGCCATCGCTGTCGATCACGACCAATGACGGGTCGAGGTCACTGACCGCCAACTCCAAGCCCATCGAGATCGCGGTGGCTTCCGCCTCATCGAATAGCGATTCCTGCCGGGCAACGAAATCCTCTTCTGATTCCCCGTTCAGGACCGCGGCCCGAGAGACCACCTCATCTTCACCGTCAAAGCCTGCCCGGACGGCATCGCTCAGCGTGGCCTCATCCAATTGAACGGTCAAGAACAGGTAGTCGCCGTTGATGGGATCGATCTGGCTGTCATCGATTGTGACCACCTCGCCCAACGAGAAGGCCGGCCCAGGTGACACCACATAGATGGGCAGTGGGAGCCAGACCGCCAGGAGCACCGCAAGCAGGAGGATGACCGACCACACAGCCGCGCGCCCCCGGC
>JBBSNE010000021.1:0-14804 GCA_038232815.1 Euzebyales bacterium
ACCCTGGTCCGACTGAGCCTGGTCCGACTGAGCCTGGTCCGACTGAGCCTGGTCCGACTGAGCCTGGTCCGACTGAGCCTGGTCCGACTGAGCCTGGTCCGACGCCTTCTCCGACGCCGACGCCTTCTCCGACGCCGACGCCTTCTCCGACGCCGACGCCGACCCCGACCCCTACGCCTACGCCGACGCCGACCCCGACGCCGACGACCTCAGCGGGTCAGGCCCTGGTGCAGATCGCCCCGGGCGGTGGTATCGACGCCAGCACGTTCAATGGTGGGCTCACCATCACCAACCAGGGTGACGTCGCGATTGACTCGGTCAGTTTCGACCTGTCAACCGCGATCCTGCCAGACATGGTCTTTGATCCCGTCGGTAGCGCCGGCGACGCTACCGGTCTGTGCTTGGTGCCGGTCACCGGCTCGGCAACAACCGGCTATGTCACCCCTGGCGACAACTGTGTCGACCCGTTCAGCCAGCCTCACGACGCCGACCCTGACGACGGCTACGACGTGGCCACGGTCACCTTCACCGATTTCGGCCCGGGCGAGACGTTCGAGTTCAAGGTCGATATCGACCCCACCTCCATCAAGAATGCGCCCGGTACCGGCAACGCCGGTTCCGTATCCGGCCTTGAGTTGACCGGCTCGACCATCACCGTCGACTTCGCCGACGGCCAGTTGACCGGTGAGACCTACCGCATCGACGGCAGCGCCAGCGGTTCGGAGGTCGTGGTCCATGCAATCCAGCCCGAGATGCCGACCATCGACGCCCTCGGCGTGAACGAAGAGGAGACCACGCTGTCGCCCCAGCACACCGCTGCCACGGTCATCTCGGCCGCGCAGATCATCGAGGTCGCCGGCCCCGTTGGGGCACAGGTGTCACTGTTGCAACTGGACAGTGCACTGGTGCAACAGCCCGGGTACGACATCGAGGACTACGAGGCCAACAAGGCCGTCGCGGTCAACGAGTACGACGCGGTCATCGGCGCAACCGGAACAGTGGCCATCCCTGTCACGCTGACCGATACCGCTGCTGAGGAAGACCCGAACGAAAGCGGTCTGAACTACTTCGTGGCCGTCGTCGAGGACGGCGACGTCACCGGACCCAATTCCAACATCATCATCCTGAAGTTGGAGGCAGCGAACCAGGCGCCGGTCGCAGTGGACGATGTGGCGACCGTCGAGGTCGGCGGATCCGTCGACATCCCGGTCCTGGCCAACGACACCGACGCTGACGGCACCCTTGACCCGACAACGGTCACGATCACGAGCGGCCCCAGCGGTGGGACCGCCAACGTGGACCCAGCCACCGGCGTGGTGACCTACAACGCGGAGGCCGGGGCCGAAACTGCCGGTAGCGATTCGTTCAGCTACACCGTGGCCGACGATGACGGAGAGATCTCGAACGAGGCCACCGTCACCATCACCGTGACACCGGAGACCGCTGACGTCTCGCTCTATCGCATCAACGCCGGTGGACCGCTGTACGTCGACAGCGACGGGGACACCTGGTTGGCGGACTCGTTCTTCACGGGCGGGCAGGTGTACTCCACGACCGAGCCGATTGCCAACACCGAGGACGACCCGCTGTACCAGACCGAGCGGTATGGCGCGGACTTCTCCTACTCCTTCCCGGTGACAACTACCGGCACCTACACCGTCGACCTGCATCTGGCAGAGATCTTCGTCGGCGCCCCGGGCAGTGGATCGGAAAAGGGTCAGGGCGACCGCATCTTCGACGTCATCATCGAGGGCACCACCGTCCTTGACGACTACGACCTGTTCGCCGACGTCGGTGCGCTGACGGCGACGATCAAGAGCTTCCAGACAGAGGTCACCGACGGAATCCTGAACATCCAGTTCACGGCCACGGTCGACAACGCCAAGATCTCGGCCATCGAGATCTTGGGTCCGCCAGGGGACGAGCCCCCGCCGCCACCACCCCCCACCGGTGGGACCCTGTACCGGGTCAACAGCGGCGGCCCGTTGGTTGAGGCCACCGATGGCGGCCCTGACTGGACCATGGACACGACCGCCGACCCATCCCTCTTCCTCATCAATCAGGGAAGCAACACCACCAGCAACCACGGCACCGTGGGATCGGTCGACGACTCCGTCCCGGCCTCTACGCCGACCCCAGTCTTTACCACCGAACGGTGGGACGACACCACCGATCCGAAGGGTGAGATGGCATATGCCTTCCCCGTCACGGCAGGGACCCAGGTCGAGGTCCGCCTGTACTTCCGCAACGGCTTCGACGGCACCGATCAGCCCGGCGACCGGGTCTTCGACGTGGTACTTGATGGCGCCACCGTTCTGAACGACTACGACATCGTGGCCGACGTGGGCCACGACGTGGGCACGATGAAAGACTTCTCCGTCACCAGTGATGGCACCATCGACATCGAGTTCCTCCACGAGGTGGAGAACCCGTTGATCAACGCCATCGAGATCCTGGTCGACGAACCACAGGCAAACCAGCTTGGCGCCTCCCCCTCAAACGTCGGTTTCGGTAATGTCGTCATCGGCAACACCACAAATGACACGGTGACCATCACCAACCTTGGTGAGGCCGGTGACCCTGACATCACCGTGAACAGCGTTGATATCCTCAACGACGCCAGCGGCGAGTTCGCGGCAACCTTGAACGGCTCGACCACCATCGCGCCGGGGGAGTCGCGGACGATCGACGTCTCGTTCAGCCCGGCCGACGCCGGTGCGGAATCGGCGACGCTTGAGATCACCCACACCGGATCCAACTCCCCGGTGCAGATCGGACTGAGTGGTGACGGGGTCAGTGACATTCCTGTCGGCTTCGGTTCCTCTGGACTGTCCGGTGTCAGCACGAACAATCCCACCTCGTTGCAGTTCGGTCCCGACGACCGGCTGTACGTCAGTCAGCAGAACGGCACGTTGACGGCCTACACCGTTGAACGAAATGGTGCGAACGACTACAGCACGACCAGCACCGAGACCATCAATCTGGTCAAGAACTTGCCGAACCACAACGACGACGGCGCCCTGAATAGCAGCATCACCACCCGCCAAGTCACCGGCCTGGTTGTGACCGGCACGGCCAGCAACCCGGTGCTGTACGTCTCGTCAAGCGATTCCCGTATTGGCGGGGGTGGCGGCGGCGGTGACCAGAACCTTGACACCAATTCCGGTGTGATCAGCCGCTTGACGTGGAACGGCGCGTCATGGGACCACGTTGCAATGGTTCGTGGGCTACCTCGCTCTGAGGAGAACCACTCGACCAACGGCCTGGACCTGGACGAAGCGAACAACACCCTGTACGTGGCGCAGGGTGGTCACGCCAACAAGGGTGCACCCAGCAACAACTTCGCCCAGACCCCCGAGTACGCGCTGTCAGCCGCGGTGTTATCGATCGACTTGACCGCCTTGCAGGCGATGACGGTCAAGACCGACGGCGAAGGCACCGACTACATCTACGACCTGCCGACCCTGGACGACCCCGAGCGCACCAACGAAGTTGATGGGTCCGATCCCGGTGACCCCTTCGGCGGCAACGATGGGCGAAACCAGGCCCGGATCACCGCGGGCAGCCCGGTCCAGGTCTATTCACCCGGGTTCCGCAACCCCTATGACGTGCTGCTGAGCGAGGACGGCCAACTGTACACCTGGGACAACGGTCCGAATACCGGCTGGGGCGGCATCCCCGTCGGTGAGGGCCCCGATGGTAGTTGCACGAACCAAACGAATGAGGACAACAGCAACTCCATCGGTGACGGGCTGCACTACATCTCGGGTCCCGGCTACTACGGCGGGCATCCCAACCCGACCCGGGCCAACCCTGACGCCGACCTCTACATCTACGAAAAGCCATCAGGGAACTGGGTTTTGGTCGAGCAGTACGACTTCCAGACTGATTTCCCCCAACCTCCGGTTCCGGCCGGGATGTACGACCCCGAGCAGTGCGACTATCAGGTTCCCGACAATGCCTTGCACCTGATCGGCGCTTCGACCAACGGGCTGACGGAATACACCGCATCCAACTTCGGTGGCGAGATGACCGGCGACCTGCTGGCGGCATCGTTCAACGGCAACATCTACCGCGCCCAGCTGAACGCGGACGGTAGTGACGTGACCGATGTGGATCCCATCTTCTCTGGCTTCGGCAGCCAACCCCTGGACGTGACGGCCCAGGCTGACAACCAGGTCTTTCCGGGCACAGTGTGGGCGGCCACATACGGGGCCGACGTCATCACCGTGTTCGAACCGAACGACTACGACGGCGGATCCGGCGGCGGGGGCGGCCCTGGCGGCGGCACCTGCACGGGTACGGACGACCCCAACATCGACGAGGACAGCGACGGCTTCAGCAACGCCGACGAGATCGACAACGGCACAGACCCGTGCTCCGGCGGTAGCAAGCCGGATGACAACGACGGTGACAACGTCAGCGATCTGAACGACCCCGATGACGACAACGACAACATCGACGATGTCGATGACGCCTTCGCCATCGATCCGGACAACGGCACCACCACACAACTGCCGGTCGACTACCCGTTCTTCAACAACGAGCCCGGCACAGGGTTCTTCGGACTGGGCTTCACCGGCCTGATGATCAACGGCACCACCGACTACCTGGAACAGTTCGACGAGGATCAGATCGCCGCCGGTGGCGCGGCAGGGTTGTTCACCGTCGAGGAGGTCACTGCAGGCGACGCCTACCAGGCCGTCAACACGCAGGACAACGGCTTCCAGTACGGCGTGGACGTCGACTCGACCACCGATCCGTTCGTCGTCCACACCCGACTGTCGCCCCCCTATTTTGCGATCGACGGCAACCAGACCAACCCGGTCAACTACCAGTCCTACGGGCTGTTCGTCGGCACCGGCGACCAGGACAACTACCTGAAGGTGGTATTCGCACCCAACGACGGTGTCCAGGTCTTGTTGGAGACCGCAGGGGCGACCGTCTCCAACAACTACCCCCCATCGGTCACCGGTGACCTGCTGGGGTCGAGCCAGGTGGATCTATACGTGGCAGTAGACCCAACCACCATGCTGGCCCAGCCCAGGGTGTCGATCGATGGTGGAACCACCGTCGTTGATCTGGGCAACCCGGTAGCCGTGCCTGCCAGTTGGCTGAACCCCACGGATGAGATGGGCTTGGCGGTCGGTGTCATCTCCACCTCCACCGGGCCGGGCGCCCCGTTCAGCGCGACGTGGGACTTCCTGAACGTGGCCCTTGAGGAGGAGACGGCCACACCGGGAACCGGTCAGGCCTCGATCGCCATCACGCCTTCGTCAGGCATCAACGCCAGCACCTACGGCAGTGGGTCCTTCAGCGTCACCAATGACGCTGCGGTCCCGATCGAGTCGATCACCTTTGACCTGTCCACGGCACTGTTCCCCGACCTGGTCTTCGACCCGGACGGGACTGCCGGAGACACCACCGCCAAGGGCTTCAGCGCCGACAGTGGCGAGGCGGCCACAGGTCAGACGACCCATGCGTTCACCGACCCGCACAATGGGGTCGACGGCGGGGACGGGTACGACACCCTGACGGTCAACTTCGACGACTTCGGGATCGGCGAGACCTTCGCTTTCTCCGTCGACAACGACCCGACCAGCATCAAGGGTGCCACGGCCCCCGGACCGAACCAGGCTGGCAGTGTCTCCGGCCTTGAGTTGGTCGGCAGCACCGTAACAGTCGCCTACAGCGACGGGACCGCCGTGACCGTCAACCCGTTCAGCGACGGTTCCGACGGCGGTTCGGACGTAGTCGCGGCGGCCGGGCTTCCCGGCCCGCCTGGTATCGACCTGGTTGGGGCGCCGGAGAACGTGGCAACCGTCACCGACCCCAACCAAACCGTGACGGTATCGGCAGACGACGGCGACACGGTGCAGTTGCTGCGCGTGGAGGCAGGCCTGTTCTTGTCCGGCGACGGCTACGACGTCGACGCCTATGAGGCCAACAGCGCGGTTGACGTGGAACTTCTTGCCGAGGTAACCGTTGGCAACGACGGCACGGTCGACATCCCGGTGACCTTGACCAGAACCAGCGACGACAGTGATCTGAACCATCTCGTCGCCGTGGAAAAGGACGATCTCGGCAGAACTGGCGCCACGTCAGAGGTCCTGATCATCGAATATGATCCTGCCGCGACGACATCCACCGTCGCTTACCGTCTGAACACGGGAGGGTCGGAACTGGCAGCCGAAGACGGCGGGCCATTTTGGGAGGCCGACCCAGGAGCCGGCGGTTCGACGTACCTTGTTGCCGGAGGAGGGAATACCTATAACACCTCCGACACCATCACTCTTGATGGATCCGTTCCTGCCAGCACGCCGACGGCGTTGTTCCAGTCGGAACGCTACGACCCAGCGGCGGCGCCCGAGATGTTGTACGAGTTCGGCGTGACCGCCGGTGAGACCTATGAGGTCCGGTTGTACTTCGCGGAGATCTTCCAGACCACTGACGGGACCAGAATCTTCGACGTCACAGTCGAAGACGCGGTGGCCGTCGACGACCTGGATCAGCATGCGATGTGGGGTCATGACAAGGGAGGCATGCTGTCGACCCAGGTGACGCCTTCGGATGGCACCCTGAGTATCGAGTTCATACATGATGTGGAAAATCCCGCGATTAAAGGCATCGAGATTCTGCAGGTCGGTTAACTAGGCGACACCAGGGGGACGGGGCGGCCGCTGAAGCGTCCCTCGGTGTTGTCTTATGGTCGGCCGTACGACCCGCACTTTTGTGGAACGACACCCGCTCGGCCGGGGCGGCGGATGCGCTGGCACCAGATGCAGCGGAACGCACCGCCGCCGTGTGCCTGCCCCATGACTGGCTGACCTGGAAGCTTCGCTGTAGCGGTCGGTTGGACGACCTGGTTACAGATCGTGGGACGCCAGCGCTACCGGCTATCGGTCGCCTTTTGAAGGGACATACGGCGCGGACCTGTTGGAGTTGGCCTTCAAACGCACGCTCCATCTGCCTCGCGTGCTCGGCCCATCCGATCAGGTCGTCACCACCCCAGGCGGGGTGATTCTTGGCCCGGGAACCGGGGACAATGCCGGTGCTGCCCTGGGGCTGGGTGCCCGTCCCGGTGACGTCGTGGTGTCGCTGGGCACATCGGGGGTTGCCTAGGCCGTGGCGATCAACCCGACCGCCGGCCCGTCTGGTCTGGTGGCCGGATTCGCCGATGCGACCGGGCTTCCTGCCGCTGGCCCGCACCCTGAACGCTGCACGGGTATTGGATGCCGCAGCGGTGATGCTGGATGTGGCCCTTGAGGAGCTGGGCAGGCTGGCGTTGGCCGCCCCTACGTCGCCGACGGCTTGGTCGAGGTGCCATATCTGGAGAGCGAACGCACCCCCCACCGCCCCGACGCGACAGGGGCTGTGCATGGCCTGAGACTTGACACTGCCACACCGGCACACTTCGCCCGGGCGGCGGTGGAGGGGATGTTGTGCGGTTTGGCCGACGGGCTGGACGCTCTGGTCCACCAGATGGACCGCTACCACCAGGTCCGGGAGATGACCGCCAGCCGCCCGTGATGGCGCCGGCCGCATTGTTGACCTCGTCAACCAGGATGGTGGATCCAGCGCACATACGGTCATAATTAACCTAGTTGGACCAAGCGTCCGGCAGTCGGCGCGTACCGAAACTCCGATGGTGAATCCCGCCCATATGTGACCGCTATCCACCAACCTGGCGAGGGTGGTGGTAGCTGGCGGTGACGACGGCTGCCCTGGCCCTATCGCTGGGTGGGTCCGTACACGGCTTTTGGCGTTGCCGTGTGAAATGCCCAGTACCGATCGCCGAATGACCAATGCCACCATTCCGATGGGTAATTGATGAACCCCTGGCTGGTCAATGCATCAATGAGGGTCTGATGGTTGGCGGCGGCAGCCCCCACTACGCCGGGGTGATTGGTGAAACAACGCATGTCACTTTCCTCGGGGGTGGCGTTGACGGCGGTCCCCAGGTCCAGTTCGGTGCCGTCGGCATCGCATAAGGTAAGGTCAACAGCGCCCCCGGTGCAGTGGGCGGCTGCCTCGGGTGGGGCGACGTGCAGTGCGGTGGCATGGGCCAATTGGTCGTCGCCCCAGTCCGGATGGTGCCCACGAAGTTCTTTCAAGTGTTCGTCGTAGTACCGCTCCTGGACCGCGAGTGGCCGGTAGCCCTCGGCGATGAGGAAGCGCACCCCTTGGGGCAACACCTGTTGGGCCGCGACCAACCGCTCGGCCACCCCTTGCCGTACGCAGACCCAGTCATCATTGCCGTGCCGCTTACGTTCATCGGTGCGACAGACGAACCCCCGGTCCCGCAGATCAACCAATGGCTCGGCATTGTCGGCCGCGGGGATGGCGACAACTCGAGGGTCACTGATCAGGATGAGATCGCGCAAGAAATCGGTCACGGGGCTTCACCATGACTGACACCGATCGAGAAATGGTGCGAGGTGATGTGCAGCCCGCTGGCATGGTAGAGCGCGTGGGCGTCGTACCGGGCCGGCCCCGTCCCTGAGTCCAGATGAAGTTGCGGGCACCCCTCCCGCCGGGCTTCCTCCACCAGCCAGTCCATCATCCTCCGTCCGTGGCCCTGGCCCCGGAAGTCCGTGCGGGTGATCAGGTCATCCAAGCACACCGCGCCAGCCGGCTCGGCATCCGACATCGCAGCCGCCAACCGGTAGCCATGCTGGACTTGCTCCGCGATGTGCGCCTGCAGTTCCGCAACGTGAGGCCGCAGTTCGCGCAGGGCGGTGAGGGCCAGTGGGATCTCGTCGTAGGTGAGTTCACAGATCATGAGTCGACATGGTGGCCTGCCAGTATCCCTCCTGCTAAAGATGATGGCCCCCGACTAGACGGTAGATGTCTGGCGCACTTACGGGCCTGAAGGATGAGCGATACGGTTTCGATTGATCGAGAAGTAACGGGAATGGAGCAAATCATGAGCGCATCGTTGCGTCGACCAACGGGAAACACCACTACGGGCCGCAGGAAAGCCGCCGCCGCCGCGATGATCCTCGGCAGTCTGGTGCTGCTGGGCACGACGTTGGCTGGGACACCACCGCCTCGTAACGTGCTGTACTTCGGACTGGTGCTGGTGATTGCCTGGCTGATCGATGGTGGGACCGACCGCTACGTGGGCGCAGGCCTGACCGCGACGGCGGTAGGTGGTGGGATCACCTTGGGTGGAGCCAATGCCCTTGACCTGTCGACGGGAGCCACCGAACACATCTTGGTCTACAGCTTCATCGGCCTGGCCCTCCTGATCGCCTCCTTCGTCGATGTGACAAACATCCGTTCCGCAGCCCTCCTGCTGATCTTCGTGGGCGCATCTGCCGCAAACCAGAACTTCGGGGTGTCCTTCAACCTGGGGTGGGAACTGGCGGCCATCCTTGCCATCTGGGGAATCATCGCGTTCCTGATGGCTGACCGCGGGCACGATGTAGGGACCGATGACTCGGCCGATGCCACAGCGGAGACCGCAACGCAGTCCCACGCAGACAGTCTTGCTCCGGTCGACTCTGGGGTTGGTTCAGGGACTCGGTAAGCCACGCACAGCGGTCATTCCACCAGGTCTTGCCGTCATCGATCATCTGGCCCAGTTCGGACGCCAGGCGCCGGATCTCCTCCGCTTCGTCAGGGGTGAACCGCCCCAGTTCGACCCAACCCGTCATCTTCTCCACGTCCTTGAAGAACCAGTTTCCCGTCGGGTCCAGGACGATGTCCAGTTCGTGGTCAAGCGTGTCGATGCCGATCGGCATGATCTGCATCGGCGCCTGGAGGTTTAGATACCACCACCGAAACGCCCGGTCTGCCCTTGTGTTCGAAGGATGTCCGCCGTCGGGGGTTGGAAAGGTCCTTTTGCCGAAGCCGATCGGGTTGGTGTCGGGACCCGCGTGTCACGACGTCGTGTCCTCAAGTGGGTCGCGCAGGGCCTGCAAAAACGCCGCGTAGGTCTGGTCGACCTGACCGGGTATGGAATTGACACGCACGGCCTGTGGCCGGTCCTTCAACACCGTCACCAAGCAATCATAGAATCGGAAGAATCCGGTGGAGGGATCCTCCTCGTCGAAGGCTTCCGTCTTCGGGCCGCCACGATCAACGAACCGCTGCGCCGCCCTTGATCGGTTGTCCATCAGCACCACCTCGATGAATCCAGCCTGGGTCTGGCGGGCTGTGTCCTCCAAGCGCTGAAGGTCCTCAAGATTTCCGTAGATCTGAGACACGATGACGTCCATGCCCGACGACAGGTGTTCGTGTGCCATTCGGACGACGAGGGATCGTGCGGCCCGCCCAGCACGCTCGGGCGCCTGCTCCCAACCGCCGATCAGACCCCGGATCTGGTCGGTGTCCAGCCACAGGGTCAGGAAATGGGTCGCCGCGTACCGCTCGGCGGATTGTCGACTTCCCGATTCCCGGGGGGCCGTTGACCGCGATCAGCTTTGCCACCATTAGGTCGCCACCTTGGCAGAAGAACCGAGGGGGTGCAGTCCAGGCCGTTCTGCCAGCGCAACTTTTCGACTCGACCGGCTGGTGGAGGTGACACAGCGCAGCGCTATTCGCGCAGAGGTGCGACCCACCCCCCCTCGCACCGGCCCCCGCCCCCCGCCCCGGCAAGAACCGGATAATGTGCAAGGATCGCCGCCATGCGCGTTTTGGTGATTGGTGGTGGTGGCCGCGAACATGCTCTGTGCTGGGCGTTGTCACGATCCCCATCGGTGGACCACGTGATCTGTGCCCCCGGAAATGCTGGCATCGCCACTGTGGCGGAACTGGCCTCGGTGGATGCCGAGGGTCCCGCACAGGTCGTGCACGTTGCCCGTCAACACCGCGCCGACCTGGTCGTCGTCGGCCCGGAGGCACCCCTTGTGGCCGGTGTGGTCGACGCCCTGACCGCCGCAGGAATCCCCGCATTCGGGCCGACTGCGAAGGCTGCCCAGTTGGAGGGATCCAAGACCTTCGCCAAGCAGATCATGGCCGCCGCCGGTGTGCCGACCGCCGGGTACTGGGCGGGCTCGGACCCGAACGAGGCCAAACAGGCCCTGGGCGACTACACCCCTCCGTACGTCATCAAGGCCGACGGGTTGGCCGCCGGCAAAGGGGTGCGCATCTGCCACGACCGTGCCGAAGCAACAAGCGCCATCGATGACGTATTGGTCAACCGACGTTTCGGACAGGCCGGTTCCAGCCTGGTGATCGAAGAGTTCCTGGACGGCCCGGAGTGCTCGTTGTTCGGACTGTCAGACGGCACCGACGTGGTTCCCCTGCAACCCGCTCAGGACTACAAACGTGCCCACGACGGTGACCAAGGTCTGAACACCGGCGGGATGGGTGCCTATTCTCCCGTCCCTGCCGTCAGCCCCGAAGAGGTCGAAGATCTGCGCCGGACCGTCCTGCAACCCGTCATCGATCAGATGGCCGCCCGGGGCGCACCTTTTGCCGGTGTGCTGTATGCCGGCCTGGCGCTGACAAGCGCGGGCCCGAAGGTGATCGAGTTCAACGCCCGCTTCGGCGACCCTGAAACCCAGGTCGTGCTCCCACGGCTGACCAGCGACCTGGGCCAGTTGCTGTTGGCCTGCGCAACGGGCACGCTCAAAGACCTGCCTCCTCCCACATTCAGCAACGATGCCTGCGTCACCGTCGTGATGGCCAGTGGCGGGTACCCCGGCGAATACACGACCGGAACGTCCGTCCACGGGCTGAAAGAGGCCGCCGCCATGGACACAGCCACGGTGTTCCACGCCGGAACACGACAAGCGGACGACGACGTGCAGACCGACGGTGGACGGGTCCTTGCGGTCACGGCGACCGGCAGGGACATCCCGGCCGCCCGCGCCCGGGCCTACGCCGCGGTCGCCGCAATCCAGTTCGACGGTGCCCATCACCGCACCGACATCGCCGCAGACCCGACCTGACCACCGCACTCACACGATGTCGGCGGGCGTGTAACCCACGGCCCCCGGAAAACGGTCTCGCCACCCTGCGACGGAACTGACGAACGCGTCCACCTGATCACCAGCAACGCCCACGAAGGCCGACGGCTCGGCAACCAGGCTACGTAGAGAACCCTCGTCCAACGGCAGACGATCGTCGGCTGCCAGGCGTGTGATCAGGTCGTTGCCGGCTTGGCCGTCCCGGCGCATCGCCAACGCCACGGCAACCGCGTGTTCCTTGATGATCTCGTGCGCCGCCTCGCGCCCCATCCCCAACTGCACTGCCGCCACCAATATCCGGGTCGTCGCCAAGAACGGCAGGTAGCGGTTCAGTTCCGCAGCGATGACCGCCGGGTACACACCCATACCGTCCAACACGGTCAAAAAGGTCTCAAACAGCCCGTCTGCTGCCAAAAAGGCGTTGGGCAACACGACCCGCCGTACCACCGAACACGACACGTCCCCCTCATTCCACTGATCGCCCACCAGACCGGCGGTCATCGCGAGGTACCCCCCCAGAACCGTCGTCAACCCGTTGATCCGTTCACACGACCGCGCGTTCATCTTGTGCGGCATGGCCGATGATCCGACCTGACCCGCCACGAACCCTTCGGTCGCCAGTTCTTGTCCAGCCATCAACCGGACGGCCTTCGCCAGATTGGCCGGTCCGGACGCCACTTGGAGCAGGGCGCCGACCACGTCCAGATCCAAAGACCGGGGATAGACCTGTCCGACGTTGTCCAAGACCGTGGTGAAGCCCAGATGGTCGGCGACGGACTGTTCCAGCTGCGCCACGGCCGCGGGTGATCCCAACAACTCCAATTGATCCGCCTGGGTACCGACCGGACCTTTGATCCCTCGAAGCGGGTACCGGGCGATCAACTCGTTCAACCGACGGGTTGCCTGCAACAGCTCCTCTCCGAAGTTGGCTATTCGTTTGCCGACGGTCACGGCTTGCGCCGGCACGTTGTGGGTCCGGCCGGTCAGCACCAGATCCCGATGCTGGACGGCCAGGTCGGCCATGACCGACAACGCCGTCACGCAACGCTCCCGGATGAGCTCCAGCGATTGCCGGACCTGCAGTTGCTCGACGTTTTCGGTCAGGTCGCGAGAGGTCATGCCCTTGTGGATCTGTTCATGGCCCGCGGCGGCGGAGAACTCTTCGATTCGGGCCTTGACGTCGTGGCGGGTCACGCGCTCACGCGCGGCGATGGAGTCCAGGTCCACATGGTCAACCGCAGCCTCATAGTCCGCGATGACCTGTGGATCGATGTCCACACCCAGGTCGGCCTGGGCGCGCAGCACCGCGATCCACAACCGTCGTTCCTGCCTGATCTTGCCGTCCGCAGACCAGATGGCACACATCTGTGGTGAGGCGTAGCGGTCGGCCAACACATTGGGGATGCCAGAAGCGGTCACGGATCCACGATCTTTCCCGTCAGGATGCCCCGAAGGAATTCCTCTGGTCGGTCGTTGTCCAATGCGGTGTCCACGGCGTGATGCCATCTGGCCTGGCGCTCTTCTGGGGCCACCTGTCCAAGGGCTGCGCGGACCTCCGGGTCGGCTCGCAACGCCGACAACGTGCTGCTGGCACGACCCCATCGGGGTTCGATCACCGCCTCCAGTCGTTGACGAAGGCGCCGGCTCAAGGCGGGCGCGCCGGTGGCCAGTGCCACGGTCAACCCTCCCTGACGCACGACGGCCGGAACGTGCACGTCGCCCGCACCGTCGGTTCGCAGACACCAGATGCCCAAGGCCGCGGCGTCAGCTGCGACTTGTTGGTCAACCGTCGGAACTCCCGTGCCGGCGATGACCAGGCGGACGGGTGGATTCGCCTCCAGATCACCTGTCCGATACCGGCGTCTGTGGACCGTCTGGACCGGCTCCAGCTCGTCGTCCAAGACGGGGGCGATCACGGTCACGACCGCCCCGGCCCTGACCAGCGGGATGACTTTTTTTCGCGCGACCGGACCAGCCCCCACACACACGACGGGCTGGTCATTGAAGTCCAGCAACAGCGGCGCCAGCATCGCTTATCCCGCCTCATCGGCAAGGCGACTGATGTGGCGGCGTGTCATGGGTGACTGCAGGCTTTCGCTGACCTGTCGACGTTGCTCGTAATAGGCCAAAATCTGTAGTTCTACGGACAGATCGACTTTTCTCAACGACACGCCTGCGGGGACCGTCACGATGGCCGGGGCAAAGTTCAAGATCGAGGTGACCCCGGCTGCCACCAATCGGTCTGTCACGTCCTGGGCGACGGTTGCGGGGATGGCCAGGATTGCGATGGCGATGTCCTCCGACTTCACGATCGCTTCGATGTCGTCCATGTGCTGCACTGACAGGCCGGCCACCTGCATACCGTGTTTGGTGTCATCGGAATCCACGATGGCGGTGATCCGAAAGCCCCGCTCAGCAAACCCACCGTAGTTTGAAAGGGCTTGTCCCAGGTTCCCCGCCCCGACCAGGACAGTGGCCCAGTCCTGGGTCAGCCCGAGTTCACGTGAAATCTGAGTGATCAGGTAGTCGACGTCGTAGCCGACCCCTCTGGTGCCATAGGACCCCAGGTGCGAAAGGTCCTTGCGGATCTTCGCGCTGTTCACACCTGAAACGCGTGCCAGCTTCTCGCTGGACACGGTGGTGGTTCCCTCTTCGGCCAGGTCGATCAGGGCCCGGAGATACACCGGCAACCGCGCGACCGACGCTTCGGGTATCTGCCTTGACGTCACAGCCTGGACTGTAACGCGTTGCGAACCGCCGTTTCGTCAACGTGGTACTGCGCGATCTCGGCACCGTCAAGCTCGACGACGGGGACCCTCACGGTGTAGCGGTCGGTCAATGAGGGATCAGTGTCGATGTCCACCACCTCGATGACGTCAGGGTGGG
>JBBSNE010000022.1:0-14645 GCA_038232815.1 Euzebyales bacterium
GCCCGTGATCCGATGAAATCGGCGACGAAGTCATCAGCAGGCGCAGACAGGATCGCCTCAGGCGTGTCGAACTGGGCGATGTGGGATCGTTCGCCCATGATCGCGATCCGGTCGCCCATCTTGATGGCCTCATCGATGTCATGGGTGACGAAGACAATGGTCTTGCGAATCTCCTCCTGCAGACGAAGGAACTCATTTTGCAGACGGTCGCGGGTGATCGGGTCGATCGCACCGAAGGGTTCGTCCATCAGCATCACCGGTGGGTCGGCGGCCAGCGCTCTGGCGACACCCACCCGTTGGCGTTGTCCGCCGGACAACTCCTTGGGATAGCGGTCCCGGTAGGCCCCCGGGTCAAGTCCAACCACGTCCAGCAGTTCATCGACGCGGGTCGACGTCTTGGCGTCGTCCCACTTCAACAGATTCGGGACCGCAGCCACGTTTTCATAGATCGTCATGTGTGGGAACAACCCGATCTGCTGGATCACGTAGCCGATCCGCCGCCGCAGCTTGTCCGGGTCGGTTTGGGTGACATCCTCGCCTTCAAGAAAGATCTTGCCGGAGGTGGGTTCGATGATCCGATTGATCATCTTCATCGTCGTGGTCTTGCCGCAGCCGCTGGGACCCACAAAAACCACGATCTCGCCTTCGGGGATCTCCAAGTCCAGATCGTGGACAGCCGGCTGCTCTTGACCGGGGAACCGCTTCGTCAACTGTTCCAGGCGGATCATTGAACTCTTCATCGCACTCCCCTTGAGGTCGTCAGGCGGGTCATCAGGTTGAAAAAGATCTCCAGCAGGATCGCCAGGACCACCACACCGAGGAACCCGGTCAGTGCAGGCGCGAGGGCCGCAGGCCGTCCGGCCAGACTGAGACCCCGGAACAACAACTCACCCAACCCCGGACCGTTGACGATGGCCCCCAGGGCGGCGATGCCGAGCAGCACCATGGTTGAGATGCGGATGCCGGTGATCACCACCGGCCATGCCATCGGCAGCTCGATCTTGCGCAGCCGGGTCCAACGGCCCATCCCCATGCCCTGGGCCGATTCGACGATCGCGGGATCAACGCTCAACAGACCGGTGATGGTGTTGCGCGTGATTGGGAGCAACGAGTACAGCGTCAATGCCACCAACACCGGTGGCGTGCCCAGCCCCAACAGCTGTCCCGAACCGGGGCCGGGAATCGTGATCAGCAGGGCATACAGTGCCAGCGACGGGATCGTCAGCAGCAGGCCGGTGCTTCGCAGCACGACCTCACGAGCCCGTTTGTTCCGGTAGCTCAGCACACCCAGGCTGATGCCGACGATGCTGCCGATGCCGACCGCGGTCAGCGTGATCAGGGCGTGCGCGGCGGTCAATTCCAGGACCGTGTCCCAGTTGCGTGACAGGTAGGTCAAAAAACGGCTCACGAAATTTCTCCTATCGTGCGGACCAATTCGCCGCTGGTCGACACCCCGCCGGGCAGACGGTTCAACGCCACACAGATCTGTTCCGCCGCGGCGCGCACCTCGGCCGCGGCTTCGGTGGTGCGACCAAGACGAAACTGCGGCCCCGAGATGTTCAACGCCGCGACGATCTGGCCGGCACGATCGCGCAACGGTGCACCGATGCCGACCAGACCGGGCTCGGACTCTTCTTCGACCACTGCCACGCCGGCGACGCGTGCGAGCTGGATCCGATCGAACAAGGCCTCAAGACTGGTCACCGTGTTGGGTCCTCGGGAAACCAATTCGACGCCGGCGAAACGACCCATCAGCCCATCAAGGGAGTGGTCCAGCAGCAGGGCTCGACCCGATGACGTGCAGTAGGCGGGGATCACCCGTCCGACCCAGCCAACCGTGGCAACCGCATGGGGCGCCTGCTCGCTCAGCAGCGTCAGGACTTGCGTGCCGCGTAGAACGGAGACATGCGCGGTCTCCTCGACCGCATTGACCAGGCTGGGAAGAACGGGGCTGGCGGCCTCTATCAGTTGGTGATCACCCATTCCCCTTGCGCCCAGGGCGGACAGGCGCCAGCCCGGCTGGTAGCGGCGCGTGGCGTGGTCGCGCACGACATAGCCTTCATCAGCCAACGTCGCCAGGGTCCGCGAAACCGAGCTCTTGTCCTGTCCGGTCATCTCGGCCAACTGCATCACTCCCAGGCCACCGTTTGCCGCAGTCGCCTTCCCGGCCAGCGTCTCGAGGAGCGCCAAACCACGGGACAACCGGTCAGCAGGCTTGGTCAATAACCGGACTCTGCCACATTGTCTCGCTGCTGACAAGGGGCTGTTGTTGTCAGCGAGATGTTAGGTACTAGTGCGTGGATGATCAGGTGACGACTCGGTCTGACGCCCATGTCCCCGCCGTGGCGAAGATTCGTTCCGGGTCGACGAAACGTTCCCTGACAAGTGACCGGTAGTAGTCCCCCTCTTGCTGGCGGTCAACATGACCGTCGATGCCGGTCGCGATGCGCAGTGCCTGCTGCAACGAGCCGATCATTCCCGACCCCTCGTCGAACTGGGCTTTGTGACGCCACACAACGTCGCTGGGCAAAAGGTCCTCACACGCCTTGCGCAGAATCCATTTTTCGATCACCTCACCGGTCGGATCCTGCCGCAGTTTCAGTTCGGCTGGAATGGTCTGGGTGAATGCGATCAATTCCCGATCCAAAAACGGTGTGCGTGCCTCCAGCCCCTGGGCCATGGTCAGCCGGTCGACACGCTGCAGGTTGATGTTGTGCATCGTTGCCAGGGAACGGGTGATCTCCTGCGCCAACGGGACTGGATGTCCGGCATACGGCTTGTGATAGGCATAGCCGGCGAACAACTCGTCGGCCCCTTCGCCGGTCAACGTCACCTTGACATGCCGGCCTGCCAACAAGGCGGCGAAGTGCGTCGGCACGGCGCTACGTACCAGGTCGACATCGGGGCTTTCCAAGTGATAGATCACGTCGCTGAAGGCCCCGGCAATGTCGTCCGCGGTGAACCGCAGCTCGTGGTGTTGTGAGCCGATGTGGTCCGCGACGCGTCGTGCAGCGGCCAAATCGGGGCTTCCCTCCACCCCCACCGCGAAGGTGCGCAGGCCCCCGTTCAATGCCTTGTTGGCCAAGCTTGAGATGATCGAGGAGTCCAGTCCGCCGGACAGGAACGCCCCGAAGCCCACGTCGCTCATGGACCATTTGTTGACGGCCTCTTCCAGAACCAGCCGCAGTTCCTTCACAAGATCACCGACGTCCAGGCCCTCCTCCTGTGATGCCGAACCGTGCGGCAACCGATGCCAGCGGCGCAGCCCGTGGCGGCTGTCGAACAGATGGCCCGGCGGCAGGGCCTCTACCTCCTCGACCGGGATGCCGTCGAATGACTTCACCTCAGAGGCAAAGGCCAACCCTTCACCAAGCCGCGCCATGTACAACGGCTTGATGCCCAACGGATCGCGAGCGGCGATCAGCTTTTCGTTGTCGCACAGCACGAACGCGAACATGCCGTCCAAACGGTCGACCCACCGCTTCCCGACCAGGCCGTTGTGGGAGGCATCGCAGAGTTGCACGATCGCCTCGCTGTCACTGTCGCTGCGGAATTGATCGGCACCAAGGATTGCTCGCAGCTCACGGTGGTTGTAGATCTCCCCGTTGGCGACCAGGGCGTGGCCCCGATTGTGCAGGGGCTGACGTCCATTGTCGGGCCCGATGATCGACAACCGGCAATGCCCCAAGACACCACGGCCGCCCGCGACCCGCTCGATCACAAACTCATCCGGGCCACGGTGGGCGATCTTGCGCAGCATGGACGCAGCCAATTCCGCCGACCCCGTGTTCCAGAGCGCAACGATGCCACACATGGGTTCTCCCTTGGCGTGTACCCACTCGTACGGAAACGTGTGAGTGACCCACGAGCATACGACCAGTGCAAGATTGGGGTCGTGACCAGTCGCTACGAGTCAAAGATCCAGGCCGCCGCCAAGCAGTATGCGGGCGGTGCGACGAACCCCGGGGACCGCCACAGTCCGGGGGGTTCGTTCGGGGACCTGGGACCCGGGGCATTGGCGGTCGAGGAATGGTCGGCGGCGGGCCTGGCGCTGCCTGATGTCGCCGCGATGCGTGTCAACCGTCTGGCCCGGTTTCGACAGGTTCTTGGCCAGCAGGGATACGGTGCGGCCGTCCTGACCGATCCGATCAACATCCGGTACGCCACCGACAGCACCAACATGTCGGTCTGGACGCTGCATAACCCCAGTCGCTACGCCTTCGTTGCATTGGACGGGCCGGTCGTCTTGTTTGACTTCCACGGCGGCGCCCACCTGTCCAGCCACCTTCCGCTGATCGATGAGGTCCGCCACGCCCAGGAGTGGTACTTCTTTCAGACCGGCGAGCACACGCCACGGGCGGCACAGCACTGGGCGGTCGAGATTGCCGACCTGGTCGCTGCCCATGGTGGCAGTGGCCGACCGGTGGCGATCGACAAGATCGAGCCACATGGGTTGCGGGCGTTGGAGGGGCTGGGCATCGAGGTTGGGGATGGGCAGGTGGTGGCCGAAACCGCCCGGATGTTGAAAGGACCGGAGGAGATCCGTGCGATGCGTTGTGTCTGCGCAGCCACGGCGGCCTCCGTCGCCATCATGCGGCGGGCCTTGACCCCGGGCGTCACCGAACAGGCCCTGTGGGCGCACCTGCACGCGGAGAACATCAAGCGCGGCGGCGAATGGATCGAGACCCGCCTGCTGTCCTCGGGACCACGGACCAACCCGTGGTTCAACGAGTGCTCCAGCCGCCCGATCCAGCGCGGCGACCTGGTGGCCTTCGACACCGACCTGATCGGTCCGTACGGTTATTGCTGCGACATCTCCCGCACCTGGGTCTGCGACGCCGAACCAACCGCCGCGCAAAAGGCTTGCTACCGGCTGGCGGCCGAGCAGATCGCGTTCAATGCAGCCCTGTTGCGCCCAGGTCTGACCTTTGCAGAGTTCGCCGACCAGGCCTTCGACCTGCCTGCCCGCTTCCGCCCCAACCGGTATTCGGTGATGCTGCACGGGGTCGGACTGTGCGACGAGTACCCCGCAGTCCCCTACCCCGAGGATGCACGGTTCGCCTACGACGGCGTGTTCGAAGCGTCCATGGTCGTGTGTCTGGAAAGCTATGTCGGACTTCCCGGTGGTCCCGACGGCGTCAAGCTTGAAGAGCAGTTCCTGATCACCGATACCGGTGCCGAGAAGATGTTCGACTATCCCCTGGAACCGACGTTCCTGAGCTGACGTCGTCGGTCAGGTTGGGCGGGCAAAGATCTGGCGGGCGGTGTCACGCACCAGTTCACCGATCTGTGCCTCCTGTCCCTCCTCGGGGAAGCGGTAGGTCGGACCATGGGCGTGGATCGTGCCCAAAACGCGCCCGTCGGGATCAAGTAGGCACGATGCGACCGAAGAGATTCCCTCGGCGAATTCCTCATGCACCCAGGCATAGCCATCCTGAGCGATCTGCTTCAACCGGACGCGCAGCTGGTCGGAATCGGTCATCGTGTGCCTCGTGAAGCCGTCGAGTGTGCGCTTGAAGTAATGGTCCAGTTCCTCCGCCGGCCAGTGCGACATCATCGCCAGCCCGGGTGAGCCGATGTGGGCCGGCGCGACCAGACCGGTGTAGTCCCTGACCTGAACAGGGTTTGGGCTCTCGACCTGGCTGATGTTGCGCACGGAGTAGCCATTGGGCACCGCGAAGCCTGTCGCCTCACCCAGCTGTTGTGACAGCCGTTCCAGATGGGGTTGGACTGCGGTGGCCAGGTAGGCATGCGCCTCTATCGGGCCAGCCATCTGCGCGACCCGGGGGCCGATGCGGTACTCCGTGCCCCCGTCGATACGCTCGACCGCCTGCAGGATCTCGAGGGTCCCGAGCAGCCGGGCGATGGTGGACTTGGGCAGCGTCGTCTGGCTGGCGATCTCGGTGATGCCCGATGCGCCCCCGGCCACGACGTCGAGCACGGCGAAGGCGCGTTCGACTGATTGAACGGTTGACATGGCACTCCCGGGGGGCGTTGACGGCTCTGTCCTGCCACTGTAGGGGTGCTCATCGCAGGATCACCGCCGCCGCCGTCGGCCTCGGGCTCTTGGGGGGGGATCGACAGACGACGCGGGCAGGTGCACCCGGGCGGCCAGGTGCGGGTAGAGGGCGGTGGAATGCGGGAAGCCCATGGCGGCCACGAAGTGCTCTTGAAACGCCGGTTCGGTCGCCGTCTCGATTTTTTCGATCCTGCTGGTGACGCGTTCGACCTCACGCCGAGCCTCCACAGACAGCAGCGCCATCAGCGCGCCGTTGCCGGCGGCGTTGCCGGCAGCATCGACACCATCCAGGTCGCAGTCGGGGACCAACCCCAGGACCATCGCGTAGGTGGGGTCGATGTGGCTGCCGAAAGCGCCTGCCAGTCGGATCCGGTCGACCTGGTCGACGCCGAGATGGTCCATCAGCAGCCGACAGCCGGCGTGCAGTGCCGCCTTGGCCAACTGGATTGCCCGGACATCGTTTTGCGTCACGACAATCGGTGGCTCCTGTGACAGCTGATAGGCCAGGGTGCGCCCGTCCTGGAGAATGTGGGAGGAGTGATCGATGCCCGGGGGCCGCACGATCCGGCCATCGGTGGCGATGACGCCCGACAGGAACAATTCGGCCACGGCCTCGATGATCCCCGACCCGCAGATGCCGGTGACCCCGGTCCCGGCCGTCACGGCAGCGAAGTCGTCGGCATCGGACCACAGGTCTGAACCGATGACCTTGAACCGCGGTTCGAGGGTGTCACGGTCGACGCGGACCCGTTCGATCGCCCCCGGGGCGGCGCGCTGCCCAGCGGAAATCTGGGCACCTTCGAAGGCCGGTCCGGTGGGGGAGGATGCGGCCAGCAGACGGTGTTGATTGCCCAGCACGATCTCGGCGTTGGTGCCCACGTCGACCAGCAAGGTCAGGTCGTTGCGGCGGTGCGGTGCCTCGGCCAGCACCACCGCGGCGGCGTCGGCCCCGACGTGACCGGCGATGCAGGGCGGCGCATACACCCGGGCTCCAGGGTGGATGCCGAGATCCAGTTCGGTGGCACGAACGGTCACCGCAGCGGTGGTGGCCAGGGCGAACGGTGCGCTGCCCAGCGGACGGGGATCAAGACCCAGGGCCAGGTGGTGCATGATGGGGTTGCCGACGATGCAGACCTCCAGCACGTCGGCGGGTTCCAGGTCGGCCTGGGCACACAGGTCAGTGATCATGCCCGCCATGGCTTGCCTGACCACCTGGGTCAGCTTCTCGCAACCGTCGGGATTCATCATCACGTAGGAGACCCGGCTCATCAGGTCCTCGCCGAAGCCGATCTGGGGGTTCATCGCGCCGGCCGAGGCCAGGACCGCACCGGACTGCAGGTCACACAGATGGCCGGCGAGGGTGGTCGAGCCGATGTCGAAGGCAACCCCGAAAGAACTGGTTCGCAACCCCGGCCAGACGGCCACGATGTGGGGCGCGGGGCCGTCGCCGCGGACACCGACGGTCACGGCTCGTTGACCCGCGTCCAGCGCAGGCTGCAAGGCGGCCAAGGCGGTCAGGTCGATGCTCGGGGACACCATCTGCCACTGGGCCTGCAGCGCCTCTTGGAGCCTCTGCAGATCGCCGTCGGTGTCAGAGAGTTCGGGCCGGGCCAGCTCGACGTAGCGCAGCGTCACGACTGGGTCGATCGCAACGTCCACAGCGCCTACGTCCTTGCGTACCACCTGGCGGTGCACCTGGCTGTCGGGCGGGACATCGATGACCACGGTGTCGCGAATCTGCGCTGCACAGCCCAGTCGGCGCCCCCCGTCCAGGGGACGCCGCCCGTGATACTCGGCCTCGGTCGTCGTCTGCGGGCCCAGACGCCCCGGGTCGGCATCGACCCCTGGCCGGTGGCCGACCTCGACCTGGCAACGACCACAGATCCCCCTGCCGCCACAGACCGAGTCCAGATCCACCCCCAGGCCACGGGCTGCGTCCAACACCGTCGTCCCGGCCGCAACCGAGCCGCGACGACCGGAGGGCGTGAAGACGACCTCGACAGGGGATTTCACGCCGCCCAGGGACGCGCCGTCCGGTTGGCCGGGATCCGTCATGGCAGCGTCGCAGGCCAGAAAGGTCACCCCTCACGGCCCCGGCGGCGGTTCTGACGCCGACGTCCGCTGCCTTCCGTCGCACCGGGGGCTTCGGGGGGCCGGTTGGCCTTGATCCAGGCCGAACAATCACGGTCGTTGCCGCTCAGCACGTCGGCGGCCATCACGGCCTGGCGGATCTCTGCCTCCATCGGGTTGGTGATCGCCGACGTCATCCCCGCGCCGATGGCCATCGCCAGGAACGCGGCGTTGATGCCGGCCCGGTTGGGCAGCCCGAAGCTGATGTTGGAGGCACCGCAGGTGGTGTTGACGTGCAGTTCGTTTCGCAGGCGGCCGACCAGGGTGACGACCTGGTGTGCCGCCGTGGCCATGGCCCCGATCGGCATGACCAGCGGGTCTACGACGATGTCTTGGGGTCCGATGCCGTAGTCGGCGGCGCGATTGACGATCTTGCGGGCAACCTCGAACCGCACGTCGGGGTCCTCAGAGATCCCGGTTTCGTCGTTGCTGATCGCGACGACCGCGGCGCCGTGGCGGGCGACCAGCGGCAGGACGCGTTCCAGCTGTTCGTCCTCGCCGGTGACGGAGTTCACCAACGCCTTTCCCTGATAGGCGGCCAGTCCGGCCTCGAGCGCGTCCACGATCGAGGAGTCAATCGACAGCGGGACGTCCACCAGGGACTGCACCAGCTTGATGGTTTGGGCCAGGATCGCCGGTTCGTCGGCCAATGGGATGCCGGCGTTGACATCCAACACTTGAGCACCGGCCTGTACCTGGGCCAGCGCGTCGGCCTGGACCCGACTGAAGTCGCCTGCTTTCATCTCCTCTGACAGCAGCCTGCGTCCGGTCGGGTTGATCCGCTCGCCGATGATGACGAAGGGCCGGTCAAAGCCGATGACGACCTCGCGGGTCGCGGAGCTGACAACGGTGTCGGTCACTGGGAGGTTTCCTGTCTGTGGTCGGAAAGGCGGCCGATGGACAGCAACGCCGGGCGAAGCTCACCGGTGCCGGTCGGGACGTGTTCGAATGCCAGTCCCAGTCGGTCGGCTGCATCGCGGGCAGCAGCCAGCAGCACCGCGTCGGGAAACTGCGAGAGGTAGACGACACGGGTGTAGTTGCCAAAGTAGGCCTCCAGCAGTTCGGGGTGGCGATCCAACCACAAACCCTGCCAGACCCAGCGGTCGAAGAAGCGGACCAGGTAATCGGTCAGATAGAAGGTCCCCGGCTCGGCATCGTGCAGCGCCGCAAAGGCGGTGCTGCCGGCATAGAACTCATAGCAGTGCGCCCCGGGCATCCGTTCCACACCCCAACGGGTGATGACCTCATCCAGCGCCCCGGCAGTCCCGCAATCGGCGTAGCCGATCAGGACCTGGTCATATCGGCCCGCTGCTCGGACCAGCCGTGCTTCCACCGCCGCCGGGATTTCGCTGGGGCGGTTGTGTAGCGATGCGGGCAGACATTCCAGATGCACGAAGTCATTCAGGCCATCGGCTGCGATGACCGCACGAAACTCCCGCGCCAGCGCACCACAGGCCAGGACCAAGACCTTGGGTCGACCGGCAGTTGGTCGCGGCGACGTGGCCGTTGCTGGGAGGGTCGCGACCGGGTTCATGCCGCCATCCTCAGTTGGCGTTGGCCAGGCGTCTGGCCACGACCAGGGCCTGGGCTGTCTCTGAGGCGACGGCGGCGTCCCGGCAGTAGGCATCAGCGCCAACGGCGGCGCCGAACTCCTCGTTCAGCGGCGCGCCGCCAACCAACACCAGATACTTCTCGCGCAGACCGCGGGTGGACAATTCATCGATCACGACCTTCATGTAGGGCATCGTCGTGGTCAGCAGCGCGGACATCCCCAGGATGTCGGGTTCGTGTTCCTCCAAGGCCTGCAGGTAGGCCTCGACGTCGTTGTTGATGCCGATGTCGATGACCTCGAACCCGGCCCCCTCCAGCATCATCCCGACCAGGTTCTTGCCGATGTCGTGGATGTCGCCCTTCACCGTCCCGATCACGACCTTGCCGATCGTTTCCGCACCGGTCTCGGCCAGCAACGGCCGCAGCAGCGCCATGCCCGCCTTCATGGCGTTGGCGGCCAACAACACCTCAGGCACGAACAAGATCCCGTCGCGAAAGTCGATCCCAACGATGCGCATGCCCTCGACCAGCGCGTCGGACAGCACCTTTTGGGGATCCCATCCGCGGTCCAGCAGAAGCTGGGTTGCCTCAGCGATCTCCTCGGCCATGCCGTCGTACAGGTCGTCGTGCATCTGCTCGACGAGTTCGTCGTCGGGCAGTGTGGACAGGTCCAAGGCCTCATCGCTCATTGTGGGTTCCACCATGTGGGATTGTGCTACTAGATGGAACAGTACGGCGGGACAGAGGGATTGTCGAACACTTTCTCCCGACCCAGCCCGGGTTCGTGATCATGGTTCCGACCGGTCGCGACGAAGGGTCAGCCAGCGGCGGCAGCCGAAGCTGTGGAACCAGCGTTCAACAGCGGGGCCGTCGGGGTTGGCGCTGAAGAAGCGGCGGTCCACTGCCACCGCCCCGGCGTCAAGCCCGGCGGGTGGGTCGGGCACTTCGCCATACGCGAACTCTGCGACCGATCGGCGGCCGCACCAGGGGCAGTCGATGTGCAGGGTCATCAGTGTTGGGTCCCTGAGGAGCCCGCGTCGGCCAGCAGACAGTCACCGGTGAAACGGTCCAGAGAGAACGGGGCGATCAGCTCGGGAGTGCGGTCGGTCGCGATCAACTCTGCCATCTGCTCACCGCCGGCGGGGATGGCCTTGAAGCCCCAGGTACCCCAGCCGGTGGTCAGCAGGAACCCGTCGACGCCGCTGAATCCCATGATCGGGGAGGAGTCCGGGGTCATGTCGCAGATGCCGGCCCATTGCCGCAGGATGCGAAGGTTGGCCAGGAACGGCAAGAACAGCAATGCCCGACCGGCAGTTTGTTCGAGGAAGTCAAATCCCGACCGGGAGGAATAGGACGGCTCGGGTTCGATCTCTGCACCCAACAACATCTCCCCACGAGGGGTCTGGCTGGCGTAGAACGTCAGCTCGGTCGAGGCCACGATCGGCGCGAAGGTCGGTGCATAGTGGTTGGTCACGAAGGCCTGCAGGGGATGGGTCCGCACCGGCAGCCGCACCCCGGCCATCGCGGCGATGGTTGACACCCGTCCACCGACGGCGCTGACCACGGTGCCCGCTGCAATCGGACCGCGATCGGTCTGGACCCCGGTCACGCGATCGCCGTCGGTCTGCAGGCCTGTGACGGTGGTGTGCTGGTGGACGTGCGCCCCCTGTGCCATCGCGCCCTCGGCCAGCGCCCAGACCACCCGGTCGTGGCGGGCTGTGGCTGCCGCCGGCTGGTAGGAAGCGCCCATCACCGGGTAGCGGCCCCCACCATCCAAATCGATCTGCGGACAGATGCCGGTCACCTCCTCGGGGGTCACCAGGCAGGTCTCCACGCCGTTTGCCTGGTTGATCGCTACGCGGGCCCGTTCGGTCCGCAGACCCGTCTCGGAGTGGACCAACCAGAGCAGACCCTTCTCGGCATGCATCAGCCAACGGCCGGTTTCTGCCTCCAGTCCTGCGTACAACTCCAGGCTGCGCTGGTAGAACCGCACCGATTCGCCGATCCCGTAGTTGGACCGGATGATGGTGGTGTTGCGGCCGGAGTTGCCCGACCCGATGTATCCCTTCTCAAGCACGGCGACGTCGGTGATGCCGTGGCGCGTCGCCAGGTAATAGGCGGTTGCCAGGCCGTGTCCACCCCCACCGATGATGACGACGTCGTAGGCGGACTTGAGGTCGGTCCAGCGCAGCGCCACCTGCGTTTCGATGAACTCGTTCACCGCCAGCGCTCCGCCAACTCATGAGCCACAGGGGTGGGCACCAGCAACAGCGCCGGGCCGCGTGCGGCCAGCCACACCTTCACCGGTACGGCGGCGGCCATGCCCTGTAACAGCTGTGGACGCTGGTGACCCACCGGCCAGGTCGTGGCCCATGACAAGAAGTTCAGCAACGGTTCCTCGTCAAGCCAGGCGCCGGTCCAGCCGGCATCAGCGACGTCGATGGCGTGCGGGTCGGCGGTGACGGGGCCGTCGACAGCGACGGTCGGGCCCCCCGGGGGATCGATGATCAGCATCTCATCGGCTGCCAACCGCAGCCAGGGTCCAGGCCGGTGATCGGCCTGGAGGGCATCAAGCGCGGCGGGCTCTGCAACCACCCGACGGGCTTTGAGGACCTGGAAGTCGGGGACGGGGTCAGAGGCGGGCACGGGCACCCTCCGGGTCATAGAACGGCGTGGCGGCCGGCCGCACCGTCTGCCCGCCGGCGATCAGGGCGTCGGGTGTCGCCCCATCCCGCGACCGCACCCAGCCCAGCATCACCGCATGGCCGAGTTGGGAGGAGAACCGCGAGGACGTCACATACCCGACCTGCCGATCGCCATGCCACAGCACCTCCCCCTCCGCAGGGGCCGCCGGGTTGTCCGTCGGGTCGCCGACCAACCCCAGCAACTGCTTGTCCGGCGGCAGCAACGCGGTGCGAAGCAGTGCGTCGCGGCCCAAGAAATCACGCCCGTCGTCGCTGCGTACGGCCCAGCCCATCCCCAGGCGGCGGGGTGAGGAATCCATCTCGGTGTCCATCCCGACAATGACGTGGCCCTTTTCCAACCGCAACGCAAACAGCGCGTCCATACCGTGCGGCATGATGCCGAGGTCGGCGCCTTTCGCCATCAACGCCTGCCACAATTCGACGGACCGGTCGGCCGGGTGGTGCAGCTCATAAGAGACCTCGCCGGTGAAGCTCAGCCGCTGGATATCGCAGGGCACACCCACCACATCCTGGGCGCGGTGGCGCATGAACGCGGGAGGGTCGTCGATGCCGGCTCGACCCAGGAGTTGTGTGGCCAAGGGGCCGGTGACGTTGATGGCCCCAACCGACATCGTTCGGTCCATGATCCGCACGTCCAGGTCCCAGGTCTGGGCCCAGTCGCGGATCCACATCTCGACGTGGCTGACCCCGGCGGAGGTGAAGCTCAGCACGAACCGGTTTTCACCGTCCTCGCGCCGCGAGGCCATGCCGTCGTCCAGCAGATAGCCGCCCTCGTCCAACAGCAGGGTGTAGCGCGACCGTCCCGGTTTGAGCGTGCTGATCGGGACGGGGTACAGGCGGTCCAGCAGGGTGCCCGCGTCGGGTCCCGACACCTCGATCTTGCCCAGCGTGGACACGTCACCCAGCGACACCCCACGACGGACGGCCCAGTATTCGGCCGTCGCGTCGTCCCCGTAGCGCCACGGCCGCCACCAACCACCGAAGCGGTCCATCTGGCCGCCGGCGGCAAGGTGGACGTCGTGCAGTGCGGTCCGTCGGGTCGGCGGGGTCTGATAGCCAGCAGCAGCCTCTGCCATGGTGATCTGAACCGCGACCGGTCGTGCGGTGAACGGAGGGGGCACCTTCGGACTTGATGCCGCAACAGGTGTCGCGCCCACGACCAGCCAGGCCTGCAGGTGTGGCAGACAGGCGGCCCCCTGACAGGTGCCGGTACCTGCCAGCGTGGACCGCTTGATCAGTTCCATCTCGTCAAAACCCCGGCGACGGGCGTCGTCCAGGTCGGCGACGGTGACACCCGAACAGGGACACACCGTCCCCGCGACCGGGGCGGGTTGGGGGGTCCCTTCCATCGCGGCCGATCCGACGGCACGGACGCCCAGCCCGTGACCCATGCGTGCCAGCAGGTCGCGAGGTTGCCGGCCAAGCCCAATACTGACGGTGTCGCAAGGATGGCGGACCTCCTGACCGTCCTTTGCACGTGCGACGACCGCCGTCACCCGTCCATCGCTGCCTTCGATGCGATCCAACCTGCCTTCGGCCGGGCGGCAGCCGGGAAGGTCCGGGACGGCCCCGACGGCGACGACGACGCCCAGTTCGAGGTCAGCAGCAGCCAGCGTCTCTGCTGCGCGTCTGGTCACGATGCCGTCCAAGTCGTTGCCGGGGCAGACGGGCTGCGTCTCACGCGATCCGGTGGCCACCACCACCTCCTCCGCGTGGATGCGGCGCAGTGCCTGGGCGGTGTGGGTGACCACGATGGGGCCGGGGTAGATGCCGATCGCCGTCTCGCCGTCGCGCGCCTCCACCACGACGACGGCCCGGCCGGCCGCGCTCAGTCGGACGGCTTCCTGACGGCCGGCCCGCCCAGCCCCGATGACGACGACATCGGTGTGAACAGTGTGGGTCGGGTGCGTGATCGGAGTCGACGTCGCGGATGGCCCTTCGCTGGGCATCGCGGGGGCGTGCACGTCTTGTGACCCCACCGTCATTCCCGGGCGGGCAACAACTTGACAGGTGCGGGTGTAGGCCACCCCGTCGACCACCGCGATGCAGTGCGGACAGTCCCCGGCCAGGCACAGGCAGCCCCCGCCCGTCGGGTGGACACCGTCGCGACGCAAGGCGGTCAGCACCGAATCACCCTGAACGATTTTGATCTGGCGATCGTCGAATCGCAGGTGCTGATCGGTCATCGCGCGCACCGTACACCTGGCGGGCTAGGAACGGAAAGTCCCGCATTGTGGAAA
>JBBSNE010000023.1:0-14480 GCA_038232815.1 Euzebyales bacterium
GCATTGGGCATGATCATCGGGTGATGCCCTGACCGTTCCCACTGTTTTCCCGGGAAGGGTGACGGCCAATTCCCTGTTGTAGCCCTATATGGAACCGTTGATCACCAAACCTGCGCCCCTCACCAACGACGAGATCCGGCGCTACTCCCGCCACCTGATCATGCCCAACATCGGTATGGAGGGGCAGGGGCGTCTGAAGGCCGCCAAGGTGTTGGTCGTCGGGACTGGCGGGCTGGGGTCGCCGGTGGCAATGTATTTGGCCGCCGCGGGGGTGGGGGAGATCGGGCTTGTCGACTACGACGTGGTCGATGAATCAAACCTGCACCGCCAGGTCATCCACGGCACCTCCGATGTGGGCAGACGGAAGACGGAATCCGCCAGAGACACGATCGTGGACCTGAACCCATTGGTAAAAGTCACCATCCACGAGACGCTGCTGCGCAGCGACAACGCCCTGGACATCATCAAGCCCTACGACGTGGTCATCGACGGCACCGACAATTTTCCCACCCGCTACCTGGTCAACGACGCCTGTGTGATCCTGGGCAAACCCAACGTCTACGGCTCGATCTTCCGCTTCGAAGGACAACTGGCGGTCTTCTATGACAAGGAGGGGCCCAACTACCGGGATCTGTTCCCCGAGCCACCACCCCCGGGAATGGTGCCGTCATGCGCCGAGGGTGGCGTGTTCGGCGTGCTGTGCGCGACGATCGGCGCAGGACAGGTGACCGAGGCGATCAAGCTGATCACCGGGATCGGCACACCGTTGATCGGGACCATGAAGCTGTACGACGCGTTGGAGAGCGATTGGCGGACCATCAAGATCCGCCGCGATCCCGACGCCGAACCGATCACAGAGTTGATCGACTACGAGGCGTTCTGTGGCGTTCCGGCCAATGATCACTTGGTGGACGAATCCACGGCTGGAAATGTGGACTTCGACGTCCAGATCACACCCGAGGAGTTCGAGAAGGTTCGCGAGCATGTCACCCTCATCGACGTCCGGGACCCGCATGAATATGAGATCTCACGGATAGCGGGCTCAACGCTGATTCCCTTGGGGGAGTTGCCGTCGCGCATGCACGAGTTGGACAGCGCCGCAGACATCGTATTGCAGTGCAAGTCCGGGCAGCGGTCCATGGAAGCCCTGACACTGTTGCGCGGTGCAGGGTTCACCAAGCTCAAGAATCTCCAGGGCGGCATCAACGGCTACGCACACCAGGTTGACCCCACCATCCCCACCTATTGACCGGCCGGGACGGTCGTGCCCAACTGCACGCGGATTTCGGTCACGCGGTAGGCCGACATTCCCGTCACCGTAAGAAGCATGCCGTCCACGGCGATCGTCTGCCCGATTGACGGGACAGCGCCCGTTTCGTGTTCGATGAATCCCGCAAGTGTCTCATACGGCCCACCGGGCAATGAGACGCCGATACGTTCCACCAGTTCATGCGGACGCAGCGTCCCCGGCACAAGGATCTGGCCATCGGAACGGCGGCGCAGGCGGCGCGACAACCGGTCGGTTTCATCATCGAAGTCACCTATCAACTCCTCGACGATGTCCTCAAGGGAGACCAGGCCACTGACAGAGCCATATTCGTCGACCACCATCGCGATGTGCTGGCGCTGAGAACGCATGTCCAGCAGCACATCTTCTATGGCTCGCGAGTCGGGAACGACAAGGGCCGGCCTGGCCATTTGCTCCACCGGGCCCTCCGCACCACTGAGCAACACATCTTTGATCGTCACGACGCCGATCACCTGGTCCAGGTCCCCGGCATGGACAGGAAGTCGTGATCGCCCCGACCGTCGGGCCAGGTCCAAGACCTGCCCCCGGGTCGCTTGGGAGCCGACGCTGACCACGTCGCGACGTGGAACCATCACCGATTCGGCGTCCAATCCTGACAATTCAAGCGCTCTGCTCAACAGGTCGTGTTCGTCATCGCCGATCATTCCCTCTTCTACGCTTTCCCGTAGCACCATCAACAGATCGCCCGGAGCGTGGGCCACGGCCAATTCCTCTCGGGGTTCCACACCGAAGAGTCTGACCATCCCGTTTGCCATGCGGTTTAACAACAAGATCATCGGTCGGAACAGGGTGACGAACAGTCGGAAGGGACGGGCCAGCAACAGCGACGACTTCTCCGGGTCGGCTATGGCCCATGACTTCGGGGCCATCTCACCGACCACCATGTGCAAAAAGACCACGATGGACAGGCCGAGGACGAAGCCGAGGGGCACCGCGACGGGCTCCGGCAGCGGCGTGTAGGCGGCAAGCAGGTGTTCAAAGAACCCAGCCACCAACGGCTCGGCGACGATCCCCAATCCCAGACTGGCCATGGTGATCCCCAGTTGTGCACCGGCCAAGGTCAGCGACAGTTCCCGTAGACTTGCCACCGCGGCGGTGGCCCTGCGGTTGCCGTCGGAGGCCAATTGCTCCATGCGGCTACGCCGGGCGGCCAGCAGAGCGAACTCCGCTGCGACGAACAGCCCGTTGACAGCCAACAAGGCCACGGCCACGACCACCCCCATACCGCCGGTCATGAGGGTCCCTCACCTGCGGCATCGGCGGCGGGGACGGCCATTCGTACCGACTGCACCGCATGGCGTTGGACGGCGATGACGTCCAGTCTCACCCCATCGACCTCGACGGTGTCACCGACGACCGGCACGCGACCCAACGCTGACATGACCAGGCCGCTGACGGTGTCGTGTTCCCCGCGCGGCAAGGCGACACCGGTGTCACGGCGAATCTCATCGACGCGCCAGGTGCCCGGCAGATGCCAACTGCCGTCGGCGCGACGAACGACTGAGCTTTCCAATCGATCGTGCTCGTCCATGATCTCACCGACAAGCTCTTCCACGATGTCTTCCAGCGTGATGATGCCGGCGGTCCCACCGAACTCGTCGACGACGATGGCCAGTTGGCTGTGGCGATCGCGAAGAAGGCGCAGGACGTCAGGTAGAAATGCCGTCTCGGGCACGGCCAACTCCGGCTCGGCCAAATCCTTGACCAGCGTGGTGTCCAACCCACCTGCGTCCACCTCAAGCAAATCCTTGACGCTGACCACACCATGAACATCGTCCAGCCCGTCGGGGCCGGCGACCGGAAAACGGGTGTGGCCTGATTCCGAGGCCAAAAGGAGTAGGTCCTGGCTGGTCGCGTTGCTTGAGATCCAAATGACATCTGAACGGGGCTGCATGGCCTCGTCAGCCTTCAGCTCGCGAAACTCAAGGGACCGTTGCAGCAGGCTGGTCACCCCGGGGCCCAACGCCCCCGCCTCACCCGAGGTGGCGATGATGTGCTCCAACTCCTCCATCGTCACCGCTTGGGCAAGCTCTTCGACCGGTTCGATACCCACCAGACGGATCAAGCCGTTTGCCGCGTTGTCGAACAGTCTGATGATCGGACCGAACAGTCGCAGGTAGAGGGCCTGACCCCTGGCAACGCGCCGCGACACCTCTTCCGCCTTTGCGATCGCCAGGTTTTTCGGCCCAAGTTCACCGATCACCATCTGCGCGACGGTGGAGGTGATCAAACCGACGGTCAGAGCGATGCCGCCGGTGGCCTCCGGGCCAAATCCCAGCGGTTGCAACAATGGAGTGAACAGGTCCTCAAAGATGGGCCGAGCGACGAATCCAACCGCCAGCGAGGTCACGGTGATGCCCAGTTGCGCCCCGGACAACGCAAATGACAACCGTTCGATGATCGACAACGCCAGGGCTGCACGGCGGTCCCCGGCAGCAGCCTGCTGTTCCAGGCGGCTGCGTCTGGCCGCGACGAAGGCGAATTCCGCCGCGACGAACCAGGCATTGCCCAAGATCAGCGCCAAGATCAACGCCAGACCCAGAAGGTTCACGGGGCGTCACCCGACCCTGCGCGGGTGGTAGGTAGCATCGTGGCCAGTCTCCCCGCAGTGGCTGACTTTCGCAGCTGTGGCCGGCCTCACGTGGTCCTCATGGCACCACCCTGTCCGTTAGCCTCGTTGATCTACACCCGTGTGGCAGGTAGAAACGGGTTTACTTCCCCGTGACAACCCGCCCATCTGCTACCTACGGACCATCGTTCCGTAGGTCTAGCCCTGCCGTTACGGACTGTTTTGCCCAATATCGATATGCCTTCGATTCGTGCCGCTGTGCCTTCTCGACTGTTCGTCGTCTGGTTATCCGTACTTGCGCTGACCGTCACCGCATTGCCTGCGATGGCCCAGAGCCCCGAAGAAACGCGGATTGCCGAGACTCGAGCTGATCTGCAAGCGGTCCGTGACGAGTTGGACGGCGCGCGTTCCAAGGCAGAAGATGACCAGATCGCGCTGGAGGACGCGGATCTGCAACTGCAGACGGCTTTTGATGCGGTGCAGGCGGCGTCCCAGGCGGTCGGCCGGCAACAATCGTCTGTCGATGACGCCGAACAGCGACTGAACAAGGCCCAAGACGAACTGTCCGCGCAGCGTACGCAGATGGCCGAACGGGTCGGAGACATGTACCGGCAGGCGCGGCCTGACACCATCATTCAGGTTCTCGGGGCCAGCACCGTCACCGAGGCGGTGCAACAGAGCACGTACATGAACGCGATCGGTCGGAAAGATCGTGGCCAGGTCGAAACGTTGAACAACGCTCAGGCCGTGGTGCAGGCAGAGGAACGGGCACTGCAGGACGAACAGGCAGCCATGGGCAGAGTCCTTGAAGAACAAGAGGCCTTGCTGGCACAGGTTGAGGAGATTCGCCAGGACAAGGCTCTTGTGGCGGCGGCCAGCGATGATCTGGTTGCACGGTTACAGGCCCGTGAAGAGCACCTTGAGAGCGAAGCGGCGGAACTTGCCCGAATTGCACGGGAACAAGCGGCCCAAGCCGCTGCGGCAGCGGTCATCGCACAACAGCAGGCGGACGCAGCTGCAGCCGCCGCTGCCAGCCAGACGACGGTACTGGCGTCGGCGGGCAGTCCCGCGGGGGGTTCAGCCGGTGACACGTCCGACCCCGGCACAACTTCTGGGCAAGCCGCCCCCGCAGAACAGGCTGTTGCGGCGCCCGACGCCGCTCAACGCCCGGCGGGTGAAGAGTCCGCAGCCATCGCCGCCGAGGCCCCTGATGCGGCTGGAGCGCCTGCCGCGCCGGTTGCTGAGGCAGAGGCTCCGGCCGAGGCACCCGAGCCAGAGCCAGAGGCGGCCCCCGCCCCCAGTGGCGGTGGGTTCTCGTGGCCGACTCAAGGCTCGGTGACCAGCGAATTCGGTCAACGCTGGGGGCGTATGCATGAGGGAATTGATATCGCCAACGGGCAAGGCACGGCGATCGGGGCGGCCAAAGGCGGCACGGTCATCCAGGCGGGCCCCTACAGCGGCTATGGGAACTTGGTGCTGGTTGCGCACAGTGACGGGTTCGTGACGGCCTACGCACACATGGCGTCGATCGCGGTCACCAACGGCCAGTCGGTTTCCACCGGGACCCTTCTGGGTGGTATGGGTTGCTCAGGAAGTTGTACCGGCACACACCTTCATTTTGAGATACGGGCCAACGGCACCCCCGTCGACCCGCGTGGCTATTTGTAAGGCCGGACCGTCGCGGCGGTCAGCCGCAGCCAACTGGTACCGGGGCCGCGCCGATCGGCACCTCTGCGGCAACCGCAGGATCCTCGTTGACCGGTGGGGGCGGCGGCTTGGTGAAATCGGCATCTGCAGCGACAACCAGCACGATCTGTTCGACTGCGTCACTTTGAGTGATCGTCGAACCGGGGATCTGGTCGGCGACCAGCTGAGCAGCTGCCTGTTGACCTGCAGGGTGACGGATGACCGTGGTGTCAAGGGGTTCGTCGCTGTTGCCGACATCGGTGATGCTGAACCCACGGGCGGCCAGAAAATCCCGGGCCTGAGCTGCCAATCCCTCCACATCGGTCCCGTTCAACACCTGTATCGGGACGTCACCAGGTTGGATGGCGGCCACATCCGGGGACGTCGGGATGTCCAGGATGGAGCCGTCGGCAAACGATTCGAACAACGGTGCGATCTGGGCCGCGTCTGGCACCAAGACGGCCGCGCCGTTGATGTTGGCGGCATTGGCCGGCACCGTGTAGGTCGCCAGGCCGGACCCGGCCAGTCCACGGGCTGCCCGCCCCAACCGGGCCAGGTCGAGTAGTCCCAAGCCTTCGTCGGCGACCAATGACTGGCCGGCGGAGCCAGCCACACGAAACAAGCGGGGCACATTGACCACGGTGCTCGGTGACACGACCTGTGTCACCAGTTCCCGCAGGAACCGCTGCTGTCTGGCTATACGTCCCAGGTCAGAGTCGACGCTACGTGCCCTGACGAACCCCAGCGCTTGGCTGCCGTCCAACAAGTGACAGCCGGCCGCCAGGTTGACGCCGGCCAGTTGATCGACCAGAGGCTGGTCCAACGAAACGGGGACGCCCCCGACGGCATCGACGATCTGCACGAAACCGAACAGGTTCATCTCGATGTAGTGATCGATGGTGATACCGGTGAAGTCGGTGACGGACTGGACCAGACACGATCCCCCACGACGGGCATACGCCGCGTTGATCCGGCCCTGCCGTCCATCGCAGGCGGTGACGAACAGGTCTCGCGGGAAGGAGAGCATGGCGGCGCGGCCCCCGTCGACACTCAAAAGAAAGATCGTATCGGTGCGGCGGCCTATGACCTCCTCGGTCCCCAGCGCCGCAAGTTGTTCCGGGGTGAACCCCTCCCGGCTGTCTGATCCGACGACCAGGACATTCAACGCGTCGGTGCTTTCCCCGAGCCCCTCGATGGGTTGCCGGTTGATCTGACTTGATGCGTACACGCCCAAGCCGCCCATCAGCAACGCGACCGCCAGGATGCCGAACAGCGCAATGTTCAACGCTGATCCGATGGCCCCCGTCAGGGTTACGCGGCGATGGCGGCCCCGCATCGGAGGCCCGAAATCGCCATCGGGATGCAGGTGGTCATCGCCGGCCCAGCGTTCGCCGTAGGTTCGGTCAACGGAATCGTAGTCCTGGCTCATAGGTCAGTCATGTGCTCGTTCGTCGATGTGTCCCCAGCCGCCACCACCAGGGGTCTCCAGACGGATACGGTCACCAGCCTGCACCGCGAAGGTGCATTTGGCGGGGAGCTGGCGCATCTGACCGTCAGCACGGATCAGGGTATTGCGCCCCCGGCGTCCGTCCATCCCTCCGCGCAAACCCCAGGGGGCTGTGTCCCGACGTTCGGTCTGCAGTGTGACGGTGGCCTCGGACAGGACTTCTAGTTCTCGAATCACCCCGTCGCCCCCAGCGAAGCGGCCCGCGCCCCCGGATCCAGGCAGCAGACGGCTCTGCACGACCCGTAGGGGGTAGGCCGTCTCCAGGGCCTCGACCGGTGTGTTGCGGGTGTTGGTCATCGCGGTGTGCACACCGTGCATGCCATTTCGGTTCGGCGTCGCACCTTCACCTCCGCCCACGGTTTCGTAGTAGGCGAACGGAATACCGGTCCCCCGTGACCCGATCAAGATGTTGTTCATCGTTCCTTGCGAAGCGGCCGGTACAAGGTGCGGCAGGGCGGGGGCCATCGCCCGCAGCAGCAGGTCCACCAGTCGCTGGCTGGTTTCCACGTTGCCGGTCGCCACGGGCGCGGGAAACGTCGCGTCGACGATGGTTCCCGGTGTGGTCTTCAGATTCAGCGGTCTGGCAGCGCCCGCGTTGGCGGGAACGGTCGGGTCGGCCAACATCCGCAACACGAACAACGACACCGACTCCGTCACCGCCCGTACGGCGTTGACGTTCGCCGCCACCTGGGGTGGGCAGTCGCGCAGATCAACGGTGATGGTGCCGTCGCCCGGGACGATCACGTCGACGGTGAGTTCCAAGCCCCCCTCGATCTCCAAGATGTCGCTGGCCGACCAGGTTCCGACGGGCATCTGTCGTATCGCCGCCCTCATTCGTCGCTCTGCGTAGTCCACCAGTTCGTTCATCTGGTCATGCAACCGGTCGGTCCCACTTGCTGCCGCTACTTCTTTGAGACGGTGTGCGCCCGCATGGTTGGCGGCGAACTGGGCTCGTAGATCGCCGTGGCGTTCCGCCGGTGTTCGCGAGTTGGCCGCCAGCAGATCAATCACATCGTTGCGTTCTCCGTGGGCGTCGACCAACAGGGTTGGTGGCACACGCAGCCCCTCCATCGCGATGTCGGTGGCATCGGCGGGCATGGAGCCGGGCGCCGCCCCGGCCACATCGGCATGGTGGGCGCGGTTGGCGACGTAGCCGATCAGACGTCCACCGGCATCACCGACCGCCCCCACCAGGGTCATGTCGGGCAGGTGGCTACCCCCTTGATAAGGGTCGTTGACCATGGCCTGCATACCCGGTCGTAGGTCGAAGCGGTCAAGGACGGCAGCCACTGATGCCGGCATCGAACCCAGGTGCACGGGGATGTGTTCGGCTTGGGCGACCATCTGCCCGTCGGGTCCGAACAACGCAGCGGACAAGTCCAACCGTTCGGTGATGTTGGGGGAGTAGGCCGAGCGTTGCAGCGCCACCCCCATCAACTCGGCAATGCCGTCAAGCGCGTGGCGTATGACCTGCAACCGCGCTGCGTTGTTCATCGCCGTCGCTCCGACCCGGGCGGGGATCGCGTTATGACAAGGTTGCCGTGCGCATCGACGGTGCCGGTATCGCCTGCCAGCAGCATGCTTGTGCAGTCCGGTTGGGTGATCAGGGCAGGACCGGTGATCATGGTGCCGGGTTCGGTCAGGCTGCCCCGGGAATGCACGGTGACCTCTTGTCGACCCTCCCCAAGCTCTGCGGTCGCGCGGTGTGCCGGTCGATCCGGCCCCAGATCCCAACCGGCCAACGACCCCTGGTGCAACGCGGCCCCGGTGGCGACAAGTCGAACGGTCACGATCTGGATGGGTGTGGCGCTCATCGTGTATCCGTAGGCCGTCCGGTGCGCAACCTGGAAGCGGTCCACCAACGCCCCGATGTCGTCTGGACCTCCGAAGGGAATGCGCAGTTCATGGGCCTGCCCGCGGTACCGCAGATCCGCAAACCACTCGCGGGCGGGCAAGGTGGTTCGCAGACGATCGGCCAATTCGCTGCAGACCGGATGGAGGTCGTCGTCCGGGCCGGCCATGACCGTGCGAGACACTTCTTGACGTCGTGGCGCGATCAACAACCCGGTTGCTGAGAGGGCCCCCGGGGCCGGCGGCAGAATTGTCGCCGCGCAACCCACCATCCGAGCCAACGCCGAGGCATGCAGGGGACCCGCCCCGCCGTAGGCCACCAGAGCCAACCCGGCGGGATCCACCCCCGCTTCGGTCGTGACACGGCGCAGGGCGCGTGCCATCTGTGCCCTGATCACCTCGATGATGCCGGCGGCCGTGACCCCGTCGTGGGTGTCGATTGCGTTCTGTGCCGCCGCGCGGTCGGGCTGCAGGTCACCACCGGCCAATTCGAACAGGTGCCCCAGCACCGCATGGGCGTCGGTCACCGTGGGTCGCGTGCCGCCATGTCCATAACACGCCGGACCCGGGACCGCCCCTGCACTCTGGGGACCGACCTGTAAGGCGCCGCCGGCATCCATGCTGGCTATGGACCCGCCCCCGGCTCCGACGGTGTGGATACCGACGGTTGGACTCCCGATCGGCAGGCCGTCGATGCTGCCCCTCTGATCAATGACCGGCGCACCAGCGGTGATCAGACAGACATCGGTGCTGGTGCCGCCCATGTCGAACGCCACGGTGTCATCGAAGCCAGCCAGGCGCGCCCATTCCGCCGCCGCGACGACGCCGGCGGCGGGTCCCGACAACAGCGTGTGGACCGGTTGGGCGGCCATACGGCGCAGATCGGCGGTGCCACCACCAGAGGTCATGACCGTGACGTCGGTGTGCTGCAATCGATCCGAGAGACGGTCCAGATACCGCGACATCAACGGACCGACTGCGGCATTCAATGCACAGGTGTTGGCGCGCTCGTATTCACGGATGGAGCCGACGAGTGTGGAAGAGATTGACAGGTGAACCTGCGGCAGGACCGCCTGTATGGCGGTTGCCAACTGTTGTTCGTGATCAGGGTTGGCCCAGCTGAACAACAAGACGATCGCGACCGCGTCGGCGCGCAGATCCAGCAGTGCGGTGGTGACGCGGTCGATCTCATGATCGGTCAACGGGGTCAGTACCTGTCCATCGGCGGCGACGCGTTCGACGACACCGACCACGTGCTCACCGGGAATGACAGGCGGGGGCTTGACGACGCTCAGGTCATACAGCGATGGCCGGTCCTGACGGGCAATGGTCAGCAAGTCGTTGAATCCCTCGGTGACAACCAGGACAGGCGTACCGAAGGCGCGTTGCAGCACCGCGTTGGTGGCCGTCGTGGTGCCGTGCGCCACCTGGTCCGGTTCGGCGTCGCCGTCTGCCGCCGCCAGGGCCTCGGTCACTCCAACACTTTGGTCCTGCGGGGTCGTGGCCACCTTTCGCACCACCGGGGTGCCGTCCGGCTGTACGACGACAGCATCGGTGAAGGTGCCGCCGACGTCCACTCCGGCATACGTCATTGCTCGTGATCCTATGTCGGGCACGAACGTGACTAGGCCCGCCTCATGGAGTCCTCAGTCCGGCATGAGGGTCCTCAACCGGTTCCGATCTGATCAATGAGCCACTCGCCGTCCTGCTGGACCAGGGTCAGGGTGTAGGTCTGGTCGACGGTGGTGCCAGTGATGTCGTCCTGCCAGGTCACGCGAGCCCGTGCGGTCCGCTCCTCACCGTCACCATCTGACACCGTCACCTTCTTGACTGCGTCGAGCGTGAACAACCCACGCAGGCCGGGGATGGCGCCGCCTGGGGTGGTGATCCCGTCCAATTGCACGGTGGATTCTTCTGCAAAGGCCGAGAAGAAGCGCGTTATCACAGGTTGTAATTCCTCGGTCAAGGCATCGTCGACCGACGGTTCAGTGGCCGGGTCGACCGCTCCCGGGGCGGGTCGTGGCACGTAGGACGGCTGGGTGATGACGGCCCATCGGCCTGACTCGTCGGCCACCAGTGGAACCGACAGATGGACCCATCGGGGCGAGTCTTTGCCGGTGATCTGGGCGGCGACGGTGATCGTGACGCGCGACTCGGTCGAGACTGTGTCGACCGGTACGGTCAGCACCGCCAGTTGCACCCCCTCCCCGTTCCAGCCCAACTGACCGTCAAGCCCCGGGGCAAGGTAGTTGCGTAGATTTCGCTCCCGGATGTCAGGGTTTGATTCGTCGAAGTTCAGGTAGTCGTGAGCAAACTGGACTGCGAATGCAGTGGCACTCTGCAGTTCGGGGGTGTTGCCGGATGCGCCCGGCAAGGCCGCCGCTTGTGCGCCAGGTTGGTCCGCCTCGGCGGGGGCCGGTGGGTCTTGGGATGCGGCTGGAATTTCGGGTCTGGATGAAGCGCCGACCGCGCTGGCGTCTTGTTCATTGGCCGGCGAAAGATCCGGGGCAGCGGGTTCGACCCCCTCGTCGGCCTGTGGCTCCTCCACGTCATCTTGCTGCGCTGTCGGTCCCGGGTCAGGATCTTGTCCGCCGAGGAAGGAGAACAACGACAGTATGGCCACCAGGATCAGTCCGCCGAAGATGAACGGCCGGACCCAGGCGGGGGAGTCGTTCCTTTTCCCGTGGTGGTCTGGCTCCTTGTTGGAAGGGACGCCGCGAGAACGTTTTCGCGGGAAGCGGGGGCTGTCAACGTCTTTGTCGAAGCTTCCCGGCTCTGGATCAAACAGTGGCGGTCGGGTGCCGGTGCTGCTGATGGGACTACCCTCCACAGACATAGGGGTCTCCTACAGGGAATGCTTGCGCTGCTTGTCCCTTGAGGACTGAAATGAGACGGCATCCCTGCAGGACGGCCCCGAAGGCTTGACGCCCACAAGGGTGTTGTCCCACGAGGACTGGTCCATCAGCACGGCGCCGTGCCTTCACCCGCCCTATCAGTAACTGACAGTGAGGAGCTGGTTGATGCTTGGAGTAGGAATCGACTGGGCCGAGGAGTTCCACGACGTGGCGCTTGGCCGACCCGGCAAGGGGGTGTTTGAGGAGGTCCACGTCACCCACACCTCCGCGGCACTGGACGCGTTGATTGCCAGGATCATCACCCTGGAGCCCGACCCCGCCGAGGTGCGGGTGGTCACCCAGACCCGTCACGGCCTGCTGGTCGAACGGCTCATCGACGCCGGATTCACGGTGTTGCCAGTCAACCCCGACCTGATCGCCCGACGCCGCGGCCCGGCCCGCAAGAAAGACGACGCCGAGGACGCAAGAATCGCCTGTCTGCTTGCGTTGGACCGGTTCACCGACCTGCGAGCACTGGTGCCCCACGGGCCCGAGGCTGGCGAGCTGCGCGCCATCGCCCGCGACGACGTGCGGGCCCAACGCGACGCCCGACGGCTGCTCAACCGGCTCCGCGCCGACCTGCTCGCAGTTTTTCCCGCCGCGATCACCATCGCCGGGGAGGACATGGCCAGTCCCATATACCTCAAACTGCTGGCCCGCTGGCCCAGCCACGACTTGATGGCTGCCGCCACCGCCGGTGAGATCAAGACCCTCGCCCGCTCCGCCCACCACGGCTGGCCCGACCGGTTCAGCCGCAACGTCCAGGCTGCCCTGGTCCCCCCACAGCTGGCCGCCAAGCCCTACCTGGTCGCCGCCAAGACCGACACGATCCGGCTCGCCGTAGCCCAACTGCTGTTGATCCACGACCAACGACGCACCTGGGAGAAACGCATGGGTACCCTGCTGCTGGGCGCCCCCCGCACCGGCAGAGCCAACCAGCCCGGAGACGACCGGGGGCCGGCGGTCCCTGGCGGCGAGATCTACCTGAGCTTTGCCGGCCTCGGTGATCGGCTCGCCGCCAGGATCGCCGGAGAAATCGGCGACATCACCACGTTCAGCACGCCAAACGCACTGCAATGCTACGCCGGCAAAGCGCCCGTCACCCGCCGATCCGGCAAGTCCGAACTGAGCGTCGCCCACCGGCTGGCCTGCAACCGGTTCCTCGCCGACGCTGTGCAACAGTGGGCGTTTTGCTCGCTGAAGCAGTCCGGCTGGGCCCGAGAGTTTTACAACGCCAAGATCGCGGTCGGTAACAACCACCACAAGGCCCTGCGAGCACTCGGCAACCGCTGGCTGGAAGTGCTGTGGCACTGCCTCACCCGCGACGTCCGCTACGACGAAGCCACCCATGTCGCCAACCGCAACCGCGCCCTCAGCCACACCAACACCCCCCAGCAAAAGGCCGCATAGATCGGGGGTTGACAAAGGGTGTCTCATCAGGCCTCCATCTGTGTGTCGGACGTCTCGGTGTCGGCAGGTATCTCAATGACTGCCCCGGGGACGATCAGGTCTGGGTTGTCACCCAAGTTCTTCGCGTTCCAGGTGTAGATCAATTCCCATGTCGCTTGTATCTGTTCGGGGCGCAAATCGTCTGTTCCCCACAGCGCTTCGCTGATGGCCCACAACGAATCACCTGGCTGGACCTCATACGACCAGCCCAGGGTCGGTTCTTCAACGACTTCGTCGTAGACGACCACATCCTCGGTCAGAGGCGCCTCTCCACGCTCTATCGTCGTCCAGGCCTTGGCGACAGCAGCCGTCCAGTCGGCGACCCGTTGGGCGTCGATAGGGCGGGCTTGCGCCTGTTCGACACGTGTCGTCAGTGCGACCTCAGTCGGTAGTTGGGGGCTGGGCGTCGGTGCCACGGACAGGTCGTTGGGGTCCATCGCTGGATGCACAGTCCGCCTATCGGAGGTTGCAACGGGTTTGGTCGGTTCTTGGACTTCCCTTTGGGGCGCGTTCAGCTGTGGCTGAGGGCTTGCGGCGGGATCGATACGATCAGGCCGGGGTGCGGGCCCTGGGTCGAGCGTCGGAGAGGGAACGGGAGTGGGATCGGCGGTCGGGGCAGAGGTGGGATCCGACGGGACCGGGGTTGCGGGCTGTTGGGGCGCCGGTGCAGGTACCTCAGGCGCTGGGTCGGTCGATCGTCCAGGGTTGTTGGGTCGCTGTGGCGAGCTGGGGGGCGCTGAAGTCGCTGGAGGTGGAGGAGGTACCAGCACCGGCTCGGCAGCTACCGGTGGTTGCTGGGCGGGCGGTTGTTCGACGGGTGGTTGTTCGGCTGGAAGTTCCTCGGCCGGTGGTTCTTCGGCGACTGGTTCTTCGGCTTTGGGGGGCTGGGGCGCCGGTGGTTCTTCGACGGGTGGTTGCTCGACTGGTTCTTCGGCCTTGGGAGGCTCGGGCGCCGGTGGTTCTTCGACGGGTGGTTGCTCGACTGGTTCTTCGGCCTTGGGAGGCTCGGGCGCCGCCGGTTCCTCTGCCGGGGGTTCCTCAGCCGGTGGTTCGTCGGCGACTGGTTCTTCGGCCTTGGGGGGTTCGGGCGCCGGTGGTTCTTCGACGGGTGGTTGCTCGACTGGTTCTTCGGCTTTGGGGGGCTCGGGTGCCGGTGCTTCCTCTGCCGGTGGTTCTTCGGCCTTGGGGGGCTCGGGTGCCGGTGCTTCCTCAGCC
>JBBSNE010000024.1:0-14144 GCA_038232815.1 Euzebyales bacterium
AAGGGCAACCATCTGGCGGCGGGAACCGCCGTGGTCCATGCTGAGGCGGTCTATTTGGTGGTCCCACCGGACGTGGCCGCTGACCTGGCCGAGCGACTTGACCGTTTCAGGTTCATGATGCAGGTGGAGGTCAGCGACATCAGCGCGGAGTGGTCGGTGGCAAGCCAACGGGGGCCTGGACAGGTCGACGCCCCCGGCGCGCGCAGTCAGCCACTGACCGCCGCGCCCCACGGACCCGGCCTGGTCATCCGCGACCGTGATGGCGGGGTGGACCTGATGGGCCCCAAGGATTGGGTGGGCGAACGCAGCGACGAACTGGGATTGCCGACCGCCACCCCCGAGGACTGGCAGCGCTGGCGCATCATGGCCGGCCGGCCCGGCTGGGACAGCGAGATCACGGCCGGCCGCCGGACACAGGAACTGGGGTTGCTACCGACCCACGTCCACCTTCGCAAGGGCTGCTACCCGGGCCAGGAGTCAATCGCAAAGATCTACAACCTGGGACGGCCTCGACGGGCACTGGCGGTGATCCGCAGCGACGGGGCACTGACTCCTGGCACACCGTTGGGCGACGGCCGCCGTCCGGGTGAGGTCACCAGCGCCAGCCCGCTTCCCGACGGCGGGTCGGTGGGCCTGGCCCTGGTTCCGTTGGCCGACGGTGCGCTGCCGGAAACCGTGGTCGACGGCGACGGCAACCGGGTTCAGGTCCTGGAGGCCGTGGGTGCACGGCTACCGCAGCCTGGCGCCCAGGGCGGCACTCATACAGATCGCTGAAGACTGCGTACTGTTGCGGAAATGAACCCCCGCCCCGGGATCCCCGGGAAGTAGTAGCCTGTTGCGCTGACCCTCTTGTAGACAGTCACCGTATTTTCGAATCCGAGATCAACCTGCGTACGTATATCCAATGGCGGACGGGGCTGACGGTGTTCACCGTCGCCCTGTTGGTGGCTGCCGTCCTGCCGGCCACCGGTGGACTTGCCGGCGCCCAACCCGTCCCACCGCCGGCGCCCCCCGCCGACGCTGACTTCAACGACGACCCGGCAGTGATCCAGGCACAATCCGCGTTGGACGAAGCCCGCGCGCAGCTGCGGGACATCACGTCTCGGCTGGACGTCTTGGCCGGGGATTACGAAGACGCCCGGGCACACGTGGAGCGGTTGTCACAAGAGCTCGAAGAATCACCTGAACGCGTGACCGACGCCGAGCAGGCCACCCAGCAAGCGCGCAACGCCCAAGCCGAACAGGTCCGGGCGGCCTACATGCAACCGGGCCTTGACTTCACACGTGTGTCAAGTGCCTTTTTGTTGGCTCCTGACGTGAACACGGCGTTGCATACGACTGCGGTGATGCAGCGGGTGGCCGTCGCCAAGGCACGTGAGGTCCAGTCGCAGGTCGAGGCTGGCCAACGGGTCGTTGCGGACGTGAACAACCAACGCGACATTGTGGGCGGCACGTCGGCGGCGATGGCAGACCTGGACGGGTTGACGAGCAGCTTCACCCAGGCCTTGGACGTCGCCATGGACGAGGTCAAGGCGGCGGAGGACACGCTGACCGCTGCGCGCGACAACGCCCGTCAACAGGCCGAAGAGGAGGCGGAGCAGGCGGCCAAAGAGGCGCAATGGCAACAACAGGCTGCCCAACAGCAACAACAGGCTGCGCAACAACAGTCGTATGCGCAAACATTTTCCGCCGACGTCGGGGAGGTCAGTGCGACCCCCATCCGGATTGCCACCATCAACGGGCAGAGCCAAGAGATGGCCTGTCCGCTGGGTCAACCGAACGGCTTCACCGATTCGTGGGGATTCCCGCGCTCCGGAGGTCGTACCCACAAGGGGGTTGACATGTTCGCAAGCTACGGCATGCCGGTGTATGCCGCAGCCGACGGCGTGGTCCGTCGGGTGTTCAACAACACGCTGGGCGGGTTGTCGATCGATCTGGTCGATGGCCTTGGCCACCGCTACTACTATGCCCACCTGTCGGCCGCCTACGTCACCGACGGCCAACAGGTGGCGGCAGGTGACCTGTTGGCCGCCAACGGCAACAGTGGCAACGCCATCTCCACCCCCCCGCATGTGCACTGGCAGTTCCACCCCAACGACGGCCAGCCCGTCAACCCCTTTCCGTTGGCCGCCGCACTGTGTCGGTAGACTCCGATCCCTACGCTCATGACTGATTCCAAGCCCTTACGCCGCCGCATCGACAAGGTGACGAGTGCGGACTATCTGACCGATGTCGAGTCCAAGTCGGTGTCTGAGCTGCGAGCCATGCGAGACGAGTGCGGCCAGGAGGAGGCACGACTGTCCTACCAGCGGCGCCTGCTGCACGGCCAGTTGGACATCGCCAAAGCGGAGTTGGAGCGCCGCGACACCGGTGAGACCGCGTCGGTGGTGGCCACCTTGGGACGGATCCTGACGGACAAGCAATCCGCCGGCCCCACGCGGTCGGTCAGCAACGCGCCCGTCTACAGTCCTCCTGCCGACGGCGACCATCGGCGACGCGACGACGATGTATTGGACCACATGGCGTTGGGGCGGTTGCCTGACTTTGACGACGAGGAGTTGGTAGCAATCGCTGCTCGTGTCGCCGAGGAGGAGCAGGCGGTGTCGACCCTGCGACGCAAGGTGCTCGATCATCTCGACCGACTTCAGCACCTGATGGTCCAGCGCTACCGGGATGGTGCGGCGTCGGTGGATGACATCGTCCCCCGCGCGACCTCCTGAGCCACACGCGACCGTGAGCTTGGACGTTCCAACCGAGCCGGCGTTGGTTCAGGTCACACGCAACGGCAGCGTTGAGTCCGTACACCTCGGCCATGTCGTTGTCTCGGGCCCTGATGGGCCGCCACTGGCCATTGCGGGAGACCCGGGTGCGTTGGTCTATCCCCGTTCGGCCCTAAAACCCCTCCAAGCGGTCGCGGTGCTGGAACGACTGGCCGGGCTGGGTATCACGATGGATCCCGCCCAGGTGGCGATGACCGGCGCCAGCCATGATGGCAGTGACCTGCATCAACTTCTGGCGGCAGAGATCCTGGCCCAAGCCGGTCTGGACGAACGGGCCCTGCAATGCCCCGCGGCCTGGCCCGCGGACCTATCCGTACGCTCACAGTTGACCCAAGCGACCAGGCTGTCCCACAACTGCTCCGGAAAGCACGCGGCCATGTTGTGGGCACACACCGCCACCGGCGCTGACCCCAGGTCATACCTGGCTCCGACGTCTGATCTGCAACAACACATCGCCAGCGTCTTGGAACGCATCGTGGCTGAGCCCGTTTTGGGACCCGGCGTCGATGGGTGCGGCGCACCCGCCTGGCGGTGCAGTCTGGCAGGTATGGCCCAGGGCTTCGCCCGATTGGTGGCGGGTTACGAGCCAGGTTTGACCGTGGTCAGAGACGCCATGATGCAACTGCCCCATCTTGTCGGGGGCATGCATCTGGCCGATACCCAGATGATGTTGTCCGACGGCCGGGTCGTGGCCAAACGCGGGGCGGAGGGAGTGATGGTCGCCGCGTTCGACCATCCGTGCCACGGACCCCTGGGAATGGCGGTCAAGGTTCTTGACGGCAGCGACCGCGCCGCGGGGCCGTTGGCCGCAGGGATACTCCACGCCTTGGGGGCTGCGGTGGACGATGCGACACGACGCCCGCCGGTGTTGGGGGGATCTGCGGTGGTGGGGACCATCCAGGCCACGCCCCAGGCACTGGAAGCGACCAGCCTGGCACTGTCTCACCTGTCCGGACGGCCGCGCTAACTTTTGCAAACGTCGCTTGCAGTTGCTAGCGTTCTAGATGCAGGAGCAAGCACTCGCGGCGAGCAGGAGGTGATGACGCATGGTTGGTCCCAAGCGCGTCTTGAATGCTGCCAAGGGCACCGTCAGCGACGTCACCGATGCGGCAGAACACACGGTTCGCGACGCGACCAACGAAGCTGATCGGCGGGTCCGTGAACTGGGCTCGTTCATCCGAGAACAACGCCAGGCCGCAGAACTGTCGGGCCGAAATCTGGCCAAGCGGGCCGGGGTCAGCAATCCCTACCTGTCCCAGATCGAACGCGGACTGCGCAAGCCATCCGCAGAGATCCTGCAGGCACTTGCAAAAGCACTCCGGATCAGCGCCGAGACCTTGTATGTCAAGGCCGGGATCCTTGAGGAGCGACAAAGCGATCTGGTCGCCGCCATCATGGCCGATCCGTCGCTGTCAGAGACCCACAAACGCACGTTGCTCGAGGTCTATCGCTCATTCGTCACCGAAACCGACACAACCCAACATCACATCTAGGAGATACACATGGCAACCGCCAAGAAGACCGCCTCATCAACCCCCCGCGGCAAAACCACCGCTGCGGCAACCACCCCCACCGTCGAAACCACCAACGACGGCTTCCGGCTGTCCCTCGGCTCGGTCCAGGTCAACGGCACCGGCGTCAAGGATGTCGTGACCGACTCCGCCTTTGCGACCCTCGGTGCCAGCGATTATGCGATCGCCGTGGCGCGTGAACTTCCACAACGACTGGAGACGCTCAGCCGTGAGCGTGCCCAGCAGGCCACCGACCTGGTCAAGGATGCCCCCGGCATCGTCAAAAACGCCCCCGCCAAGTTGCAGGGGGAGATCAACGACACCCTGGCCAGCGCACGCAACGAGTTCATCGACTACGCCGACCGTGGCCGCAAGGTCGTCAAGTCCATCACCCAGGCCGCCAGCACCAAGCGGGCCATCGAACAGACCGACACGGCGCGCAGTCAGGTCAAGGGCGCTGTCACCAGCTTGCGCAAGGCTGTGGTCCAAAGCCAGGACGCGGCTGGTGTGGCCGTCGGCCGCATCGGTCGTCGCCGCACGTCCTAACCCGCCGCCCATCCCCCCGCGGGGTGTGTCGGATCGTGGCCACACGTCAGGGGCACGATCCGACACAACGCGGGTAGGACATGGACATGTACGGCCGTCTACTCTGTAGCGGTCTTGACCTCGACGCGGGGAATGTCTACGCATGTCCACCACCAACGGCATCATCACCCGAGTTGGACTGATCGCAGTCCATACCTCGCCGTTGGCACAGGCGGGGACCGGCGATGCCGGCGGCCTGAACGTGTACGTCGACAACGTCGCGCGAGGGATCGCCGCACGGGGAATCAAGGTCGACGTGTTCACCCGCCGGCCGTCAGCCGATGTACCACAAACAGTCCGCGTCGCCCCGGGCCTGCAGGTCCACCACATCGACGCGGGCCCATTCACCGCCCAAAAGTCAGAGCTGGCGTCTCACCTGTGTGCGTTCTATCTCGCGTTGGCCGCTCACCCGGCCGCGGTGAAGGCACAACTTCTGCACGGCCACTACTGGATGAGCGGTTGGGTCGGTGCCAGGGCCCGGCGCAAGTTGGGGATGCCGCTGATCCAGACCTTCCACACGTTGGCGCGTCAAAAGAACGCCACGCTGGCCCCCGGGGACACGCCTGAACAGCCGTTGCGGTTGGCCGCCGAAAGTCGTATCGCGGTCGATGCCGACGCGATCATCGCGCCGACGCCCCAAGAAAGCGCGTTCCTTCGACGCCAAATGGGCGCACGTCAGGTGCATGTCGTCGAACCCGGGGTGGACCTGACGGTGTTCAACGACAACGCTGACCGGGCCTGGAGCACCGACCTGTTGAACCCCAACAACAACGCCAAGGTCATCCTGTTCGTGGGACGACTGCAACCACTCAAGGCCCCTGACACCGCGGTGCGCACCTTGGCCGCCCTGAAGGCCACGTGGGGGACGACCGACCCGCCGCTGCGACTAGTGCTTGTCGGGGGGCCCAGCGGCAACGGGCTGGGCATCGTCGACCCACCCGCGTTGTTGCGCCTGGCCACAGACCTCGGGGTCGCCGATGACGTCGCGTTCCTGGCGCCCCGTGGGCACGAAGAACTCGCGGCGTTGTACCGTGCGGCCGATGTGGTGTTGATGCCCAGCCACAGCGAGAGCTTCGGGTTGGTCGTATTGGAGGCCCAGGCCTGCGGTACACCGGTCGTGGCAACCGATGTGGGCGGGTTGCGACATGTGTTGGGCACCATCGCTGGCGAAGAAGGGGGCGGGACGTTGGTTGACGAGCACAATCCCGAAGCCTTCGCGCAGGCTGTTCGCCGCTACCTGTGCGATCCGGTCGCCGCTCAGGCCGCTTCCACACGCGGGGTCCGCCGGGCTCAGGCGTTCTCCTGGGAGTCCACGGTCGACAAGACCCTGGGTGTCTATCACCATGTGCTGGCGGGTCAGCAGCCGTTGGCGCAGGGGGCGTAGATGGCGTTATCGCACCCAAAGCCTGCCGCCGCCGTGGCGGCCTGGTTCGCCGGTCAGCCCGATCTTGAGGTGGAACAGACCGACGACCAGGGCTGGTTCACCGTCCTGACAGGGGAGAACAAACGAACGATTCCGATGTTTGTGAGCGTGGGCGACCACACCCTGATCATCGAATCGCACTTCATGCGGGCCCCCGACGAAAATGCCGACCAGCTGTTTGAGATGTTGTTGAAACGCAACCAGCGCAGCTACGTCTTACGGTTCTGTGTGTATGACAGCGGCGACATCATGCTGGTTGGGGTCCTACCCCTTGCGGCCGTCACCACCGATGAGATCGATCGGGTCGCCGGGGCGCTGTTGACCATTGCCGATGAGTCCTACAACGCGGCACTGCGATTGGGGTTCAGCGGCTACATCGAGCGCGAGCAGGCCTGGCGTGAGAAAGTTGGTCTTGGCCGCAACCCGATCAGCTGACAGAAGGTGAACATGAACAGCGACACCGGTCACGACGCCGCAGGCATTGACGGCAGCGTCGGCATACTGGGGGCAGGCCGCCTGGGCGAGGCGTTGCTGTCGGGTTTGTTGCGCAGTGGCGCGCTGAAACCCGAACAGTTGCGCGCCACGGTGCGCCGACCCGCCCGGGCAGCCGAACTCGCTGACCGGCATGGAATCGAGTGTTCAACAGATTCCGCCGCCGTGGCTGACTGGGCCGACATCGTCGTGATCGCCGTCAAACCCCAGACCCTCGACACGCTGCTGGAACAGATCACCGGGCACATCAAGGCGGGGGAGCCGGTCATCAGTCTTGTTGCCGGAATCACGGCCGCGCACATCGAACAGGCCTTGGGAGCGGTGCCCGTCGTCAGGGTCATGACCAACGTCCCGGTGTTGGTCGACCAGGCCATGAGCGCCATCAGTCCCGGTTCGCATGCCCAGGAGCGAGATCTGCAATTGGCCGAGGACTTCCTTTGCCAGGTGGGCCGGGTCGTCCGCCTTCCCGAGGGTGACCTTGACGCGGTCACCGCTCTGTCGGGTTCGGGGCCGGCCTACTTCTTCTTGCTGGCCGAAGCAATGATCGACGCAGGCATCCTCCTGGGGCTGGCTCGAGATGTCGCCACCGAATTGATCGTGCAGACGATGACCGGCAGCGCGCTGATGCTACGAGACACCGGGCGCCACCCTGTGGAACTGCGGGAATCCGTCACCTCTCCCGGCGGTACCACCATCGCGGCCATCAGAGTTTTGGAAGAACAACGTGTTCGCGCAGCATTTTTGAACGCCATCGAGGCAGCTAAGCTCCGATCTGAAGAATTGGGTCGCCAATAGCGCACTGTGGGTGACGAAGTCAAGTCAACAGCACGTAATATTGCCGAAATATCGCGCTGTGGGGGGAAGGTGGTCTTGTCCGGTGTTGTTCTACAGGTACCGTGGCACTCACAAACGCCCCTGGAACAGGAGCCCTCATGACCACCAATGCCCCAGTTCGAGACAACCTACTAGCCGAGTTCGACCAAGCTTGGCGCGACGGTTCTCCCGTCTTCGGGTGCTGCCGACGGTCAGTCGCGGCGGCGCTTGAGGGCGTCGACCCCCTGGCACTGCTGGCGGAGGACGCAACGACGCGAGTGACAGTCCTGCGTGAGGCAGTGGACTCCGAAATCCCTGGCCACCTCGACGGCCATCGCTGCTGTGTCGGGCATCTTGCCGATGTCGCCTTCGACCTGCCGGACGCCTTGGCCCCCAGCGCCTGACAAGTCGTTACTCCTCGGCGAATTCGGGCGGGACGCCACCAGTAGCGATAGGACCCCAGTCGGTGATGGCGATCGCAACACAGACTTTGTTGCGATCGCGCATCGCCTGACGATATTCCTCCCAGTCATCGTGTTCTCCGGCGGCCGCACGGTAATACTCAACCAACGCCTCAACGCCGTCTTCCCCGTCCAACACCTGGGCGTCACCATAGATCTGGACCCAGGGCCCACCGAAGTCATCACTCAGGACACAGACAAAACACTCGCCGTTGCGTCGGAGGTTGGCGACCTTGGCCCTGGTCGGATAACTCGAGATCAACAACCGTCCGGCGGTGCTCGCGCCATGCGATGAGAGTGCCCCCGTCACCGGTGACAACTGGGGCCGGCGGTCCGCCCTCGTCGTCATCAGGATGAACTTGCGTTTGTCCGCAAGGAAGGTGTCCAGCTCGCGTCGTTCGACGCGGTCGGTGGTGGCGGTGTCCATGTCACGGTCCTCTTTTCAAGCCAATGGCGATCATCTTCCCGTCGCACGATCATTGCAAAATCGAACCGGTCCACCACCTGGGCGAACGACACGTCAGCAGCAGGCAGGTCAGGTCTGTCATCGGACAAAAACCGTTGTCCCGCGGTCGAACGAGCAACCCGATCCACGTAAGGAGTGGGATCGACGGCCGCAGCGGAGGTCAACAACGCAGCCAGGTACTCACCGCAGGCTCGGTCCTCATCCCCATCGCGGCTGTCGTCAGCTCCGGTGACGCAAAAACAGATTTTGGTCTGATCAGCAAGGGCAACGGCGGTGGCGCCTGCGACGGCAAAACTTGTGGTCAGCACAAGGCTGGCCGATCGGGCTCTTACCACGCCCTGGGTTCCTGCTGACGAGCGATGCGCGAGCGGTATGCCCCTGAGCGTCTTCCCCCAGATGGCCGTTGGGGAGTTGCCATGGTCAAACCCCACCGCGGTGATCCCGTCAACCTCGCCCAACAACTGCACCCGCGGGTCAGACGACTTGCGATCATAGGCCTGCTGCAACGTGCCGACCAGTTCGTACGGTCCCGCTCCAGCTGCCAGCGCGACCGCCGCGGTGGTGAAGGCGCGAAGGACATCGATGACCACGACACAACCGGTCTGGGTGGCAACATCGTCAAGCGTGCAGAAGGTGATGTCCATGGCCGGCCGGAAGCCTAACGACCGAATCGTTAGTGTGTGCGGGACCATGCCCCCACCGATAGGCGAAGCTGCGGAACCCACGGCGTTGATCTGGAATGACGAGGAGTTGAACTACGACTTCGGTCCGGACCATCCCCTGAAGCCGATCCGGGTGGAGCTGACCGTGGACTTGATCCGTGCCTGCGGGTTGGACCAGGGCCAGGGGGTCGCCACGTTGGATCGCGACCCGTTCACCACCGACGACGTGCTGGATCTGCACACGCCGGACTACGTCGACACGGTCATGCGTCTTTCGGCCAACCCCACGCCGCAAGGGAACATGCGCTATGGCCTGGGCCCCGGTGACACCCCGGTGTTTCAAGGGATGCATGAGGCCTCACTACAGGTGTGCGGTGCATCCGTGGCCGCCGCCCGGGCCGTGTGGGAAGGTCGAACCGCCCACGCGTTCAACCCGGCCGGCGGGCTGCACCACGCCATGCCCGACCGGGCAGCCGGGTTTTGTGTCTATGACGATCCGGCCGCCGCCATCCGTTGGTTGTTGGCCAACGGGGCCCGCAGGGTGGCCTACGTGGACCTCGACACCCACCACGGCGACGGGGTACAGGCGTTCTTCTACGCCGACCCCCGGGTGTTGACCATCTCCCTGCACGAGTCGGGCCGCACTCTGTTCCCGGGCACGGGCTTTGCCGATGAGATCGGCAGCGGCGACGCCCGCGGATCAGCCTTGAACGTGTCCTTGCCCATGGCCACGACCGGAGAGGTCTATCTGGAAGCCTTCGACGCGGTCGTCCCCCAAGCACTGGATGCGTTCGCCCCCGACGTGTTGGTGACCCAACTGGGCTGTGACACCCACATGACCGACCCTTTGGCCCATCTGGCGCTGACCACCGATGACTATCACGACCTGGCCGTTCGCCTGCACGGCCTGGCCCACACCCACGCGCACGGACGGTGGGTGGCCACCGGGGGCGGGGGGTATCAGATCGCCACGGTCGTGCCCCGAGCCTGGACGATCTACTTCGCCGAGCTGACCGGTCAGCAGGTTCCCTTCGAACTTCCCTACCCCTACCTCCACCGTGTGGAGGAGGCAACCGGGCAACAAAGCCCCCGGGAGTTCTTCGAGGGGCGCGCCCAGGTCTCACCGAAGCGGCTGGAGATCATCCGACGGGCCACCAAAGAATCGGTGGAGGAGCTGAAGCGTCTGGCGTTTGACCACTTGGAACGCCTGACCTGATCGTTTCTACGGCGGGGCTCAGGAAGTGACGTCGAGGGTCACCTTGCCGGTCGTACGGCGCTCGCGCATGTCTATGTGGGCCTGACGTGCATCGTCCAGTGGGTACGACGGTCCCGTGATCGGCTCCAGGTCACCGGCGAGCACCAGGCCGAACAAGTCCTGCAAGGGCGCCGCGATCATTTGTTCCGGTTCGGCGAAGCAATGTACCAGCCAAAAGCCGACCACCGCCTGGCTGCGGGACATCAACTTGCCCAGGTCGACCTTGGAGGGTTCCTCTCGGCTGGCCATACCGAAGAAGGCCAGCCGTCCAAACGGTGCCAGCACCGCCAGGCTGGCATCGGTGATGGCCCCTCCCGTCATGTCGAGCACGACGTCGACCTTGCGGCCATTGTTGGCCACTTCGATGTCGGCCTTCAAGTCCTGACTGCGGCCGTCGATCGTCACGTCGGCGCCAAGGCTTGCAGCCAGCCGTCGCTTCTCCTCACTCGAGGCCGCCCCGATGACCCGGCCTGCCCCCCATTGCTGGGCCAACTGGACCGCAAGGCTGCCCACGCCTCCTGCTGCGGCATGCACCAATACCGACTCACCAGGGGCCATGTGGGTCGAGGTCTTCAGCAGATGCCACGCCGTCAACCCCTGCACCAACAGCGCCAACGCCTGGGCATCGGTGACCCCATCGGGCACCTCGATCAGGCTGCGTTCCGGCACTGCCAGCTTGCTGGCATAGCCACCCTTGGTCACTATCGCGGCCACCCGCCGACCATCGACTGTGCCCGCGACCTCGCCCCCGGGGATCATCGGCAAGGTCTGCGGCGCCAGATATGAGTCCTCAACTTGGTGGGTGTCGGCGTAGTTGACGCCCGCCAGCGTCACGTCGACCAGCACCTCCCCCTCCCCAGGGGTGGGATCGGGCAACTCGGTCGGCTCCAGCACGTCAGGGCCACCAAAGGATGAGATTTGAATCGCGCGCATTGTGCCAGCCTATGCATGCACAGCACAGGCTGGTCAACGCGGGCTCGTCAACGGTGGGTTTCGCGGCTAACCTCATGACCTCGACCGGAGGGAGGTGGCACAGAGTGACCGATGTGGATCACGGGCGCGGGCGCCGAGTTCTGATCACCGGCCTTGCCGGCACGTTGGCCGGACGTCTGGCGTTGGCGCTGGAGGCCGACGAAGACGTGGAATACGTGGGCGGGGTGGATCTGACCCAACCCTCACACGAGCTGTCCCGCACCGAGTTCATCCGGGCGGACCTACGCAACCCACTGGTTGCAAAGGTGATCGAGTCCACCCGCGTCGACACCATCGTGCACCTGTCGGTGACGTCCGAGCCTGGGGCGGTGGGTGGCCGAGGACGGATGAAAGAGTTGAACGTCATCGGGACCATGCAGATGTTGGCAGCCGCGCAACGGGCCCCGCGTGTCCGGACGCTGGTGGTCCGCTCCTCCACCGCGGTCTATGGCAGTCACTACCGCGATCCTGCGCTGTTTCGTGAGGACAGCCACCCCCGTGCGGTACCGCGTGGGGGGTACACCCAGGACGTCACCGAGGTCGAGACCTACACCCGGGCGTTCGGACGCCGTCGTCAGGACGTGGACACCACGATCCTGCGGTTGGCCAACGTCATCGGACCCGATGTCCACTCGACGACCACACGATATTTTTCGCTGCCGGTGATTCCGACGGTGCTGGGCTATGACCCCCGATTACAGTTGCTGCAGGTCGATGATGCGGTGCAGGTCATGCATGAATCTTCCAAGGGCGGACACCCCGGGGTCTACAACGTCGCCGGACCCGGCGTGATCTATCTGTCACAGGCGGCCCGTATGACCGGGCGTCCGACTGTCTCGATCCCCGCTCGGTTGACGGGCCCGCTGTCGAATGTCCTACGGCCCTTCAGTGGGGTGGACTTCACCTCCGAGCAGTTGCCGTTGCTGCAGTTCGGCCGCGTGGGTGCCATCACACGCCTGCGCAACGAGTTCGACTTCGAACCGCGGTACTCGACCCGGGCGGCGTTGCAGCAGTTCATCGACTCCGGACGCGTCACACCGGTGATCGACCGCACACGACTGGTGGGGCTGGAGGCGCGCCTTGGGGATGCGCTGTCCCGGACCTTGAAGCGGGTCACATGAGCTCAACAACCGAAGCACAGATCATCCGACTGGACTCGCGGCGGCGCGGGGGTGAACCCACCGCAACGACGCGACGCCGTGACCGCAGAGCCGCCGCCGTTCCACAAGCGCTGTTCCCACCGACGCCGGTGTTCGACGCTGCTGCGGCGACTGACCTGGAGCACGCGATACGGGGGATGCTGGCGTTCATCCGGCGGCGGTTGTCCGGTGATTACCCCATCGATGACTACGGTTTCGATCAGGACCTGACCGAGCACGTCATCATGCCGTTGTCCCGTCCGCTGTATCAACGATGGTGGCGGGTCAGGGCGCTTGGGATCGCCAATGTTCCTGATTCCGGCGGCGCACTGCTGGTGGCCAACCATGCGGGCACGCTTCCCTTCGACGCGGTGATGACAAAGCTCTCGGTCTACGACGAGCATCCCAGTCGACGCCACGTTCGTGAGTTGGCCGCAGACCTGGCGTTGAAGGCACCCATCATCGGGTCGTTGGCCAGAAAGACTGGCAACACGTTGGCCAATGCCGACGACGCCGTCGGTCTGTTGACTGCCGGTGAGCTTGTCGGAGTCTGGCCTGAGGGGTTCAAAGGCATCAGCAAGCCCTACCGGGACCGATACAAGTTGCAGCGGTTCGGACGTGGCGGATTCGTCGAGGTGGCGATGCGGGCGGGTGTGTCGATCATCCCCGTCGCCACCATCGGCTCCGAGGAGATCTATCCGATCGTCGCCAACGTCCGACCACTGGCACGTCTGCTGGGTTTCCCGTACTTCCCCGTCACTTGGCAGTTCCCGCTTCTGGGACCGTTGGGATTGGTCCCGTTGCCCTCCAAATGGGTGATCGAGTTCGGTGAACCGATCCGCACCGACCAGTACGGACCGGAAGCGGCAGACGATCCCATGTTGGTCGTTGAGATCACCAATCGGGTGCGTGACACCATCCAGCAGATGATCTACCGCAACCTGATGGGGCGGCGCTCGATCTTCTTCTGACGACTTCGTTGGGGAACCTGCGAAGCTTGACCCATGTCGGACAAAACCTGGACGCCATCGCAGATCGGGGCCCGGATCGAGCAGGTGGTCAGCCAGAAGATGGCCGCCTTGTTCTGGGTGCGGGGTGAGGTAGCGGATCTCAGCAGAACTGCCCGGGGTGCGGTGTTCTTGTCATTGGTCGAAACCGACGACACGAGCCAGGTCGTCGCAAGCCTTCCCATCACCATGAGTCCCGGCAAAGGACGGCTGGTCGACCGACGCATGGCCCGGGTGGGGCAACCCTTGAGCGACGGAATGCAGGTTCGCATTCGTGGACGCCTCGATTACTACGTGCGTGGGGGTCGCCTGTCGTTGTCGCTGGACGACATCGACCCGGCACACACGGCAGGCGCCATGGCCGTCGCCCGCCGCGCCCTCCTGCGCGCTTTGCAGACTGAAGGATTGATGCGGGCAAACGAGGCCCGGACACTGTCACGACTGCCCTTGCGTCTGGGCTTGATCACCAGTGGTGGCAGCCGGGCATTCCATGACGTGGTCGAGGAGTTGGCTGCGTCACGACTGCCTTTCGCCGTCACGGTGGCCGCGGTGAACGTCCAGGGCGTGCACGCCCCGGC
>JBBSNE010000025.1:0-14048 GCA_038232815.1 Euzebyales bacterium
CCGGCAGACGCTGACCCGGCCGCAGAGGCGACCGAGGAACAGATACCCGGCGAGGCCCCTCCCGCTGTTCCACAAACCCCCGCTCCAGCAACCAGCCCGCCGTCGCCGGAGTCCGTTGCAGGGCCGGACGCAGACACGACCTTGGGGGTGAGCGGCCCTGTGGTCTTGGATCTGGGGCGCGTGGACGACGATGAGGCCGTGCGGACGCTGGTGGGACGCGACCCCGCGGCGCAGGGGCTCTTGGGCACCGACGCCTCGCTGGCCAGCCAGCTCGCGACGGATTATCAGCAGACGTTGGCTGCGGCCGACCCTTATTCAGACGCGATCCCCGCCGACCGTTGTGTGGCCGATGTCCTACAGTCGACACCGACGGCGGCAGTTCCCGCCGTCGCAGCACGGATAGACCAACCAAGCGGGCCCGCCATAGCCATTGCACTGGTCAGTTCGACAACTGGTGACGTTCTTGACACCGTACAGGTTGTCGTCGTCGATCTGGTCGACTGTCAGCCGCTTCGGACCCTGGACGTCGGCACGGAATAGTCTGCCGGGCGTGGCTGTTTTGATGTTCCACAGCGTTTCCTCTTCTTGACACCGCAAGGATCTGTTGCATGACCGAAGAAACCATTCACGACGTCGTCATCATCGGTTCGGGGCCAGCCGGCCTGACCGCTGCCCTGTATGCCGCTCGGGCCGACCTGGCGCCCCTGGTGATCGAAGGTCAGGCGGCCGGGGGCCAATTGATGCAGACCACCGATGTGGAGAACTTTCCTGGGTTCCCAGACGGTCGCATGGGGCCCGAACTGATGATGGACTTCCGCAAGCAGGCGGAGAAGTTCGGCACGCAATTCATGACCACCGACGTGGACTCCGTCGACTTCACCAAAGGGTCCCCCTTCACCATCACCGTCGGGTCGGAGAACATGCAGGCACGAACCGTCATCATGTCAACGGGTGCAACCGCCCGGTGGCTGCATCTGGAGAACGAACAACGCTTGATCGGCAAGGGCGTGTCGGCCTGTGCGACCTGCGACGGATTCTTCTTCCGCGACAAGGACCTGTTGGTGGTTGGCGGGGGGGACTCCGCCATGGAAGAAGCAACCTTTTTGACCAAGTTCGCCTCAAAAGTCACCGTCGTCCACCGCCGCGACGAACTGCGTGCGTCAAAGATCATGCAGGACCGGGCCATGGCCAATGACAAGATCGAGTTCTTGTGGGACAGCGAGGTCATCGACGTGCTGGGCGATGATCAGGTGACCGGTGTCGTCATCAAGAACACCCAGTCGGGTGAGACCCAGCAGAGGGACACCGACGGGTTGTTCTTGGCGATCGGACACGACCCCTCGAGCACACTGTTCCAAGGACAGGTGCAGTTGGACGACAACGGCTATGTCCTGGTGACCGACCCCACCACCGCCACCAACGTTCCCGGCGTGTTTGCCGCCGGTGACATCACCGACACGATCTACCGACAGGCGATCACGGCAGCCGGCCAGGGCTGTAAGGCTGCGATGGACGCCGAACGTTGGTTGGAAGCAAACGGGCACTGACGGTCTGGCCGCGGAATATCGGCCCTGCTGAGTCCGTTGAACGCAAACGTTTCCTCACATCCCTCTTTATCGAAAGAAGTGCAGATCATGAGCAATGCCCCCGCCGTCACCGACGCAAGCTGGGACGAAGACGTCCTGCAGGCCGACAAGCCTGTCCTGATCGACTTCTGGGCGGAGTGGTGCGGACCGTGCCGCATGGTGGCCCCCGTCGTCGAAGAAATCGCGGGTGAGCAGGCCGACAACCTGAAGGTCGTCAAACTGAACGTGGACGAGAACCCTGAGACCGCCCGGCAATACAAGGTGATGTCAATTCCCACAATGCTCGTCGTGTCAGATGGCGTGGAGAAAAAGCGCATCGTCGGGGCCAAGGGCAAGGCCGCGCTGCTCAGTGATCTGGCCGAGTTCCTGTAGTCCGCGATTCAAGGACCGGGCGCGCGGGCGCACGCTCGCGTCGGGACAGCGCGGCCACGACGTCACCCAAGGCGTGCCCGACGGAGTCGGTCCAGCGCACCGCTCTTGCGGTTTCCAGGCGATACAAGGCTGTGGCGGTGGCGGCGGCCTTCTTCTGAAAGCCCACCCGCTCCAAGAAGGCGCCGCTGACCACGCAACTGGTCGGCGACAGGGAGCTTGAAGCGGCCAGCAACCCATGGGCCTCGACAGCGTCGTGCCCGGTGGTCACCGCCTCACGAACAACCACCTGAAGCAGATGCCTGGCCAACCCGCCACGGCGATGAGACGGGTGCACCCACATCGTCATCAAGACGATCGCATCGGGACTGACCGCGGGGTCCAACGCCCGTCGACGCTGGACATGTGGCGCCGGGGCGAACATGACATAGGCAATCAGTTGGTCGTCGCGCCACACCGCGCGCCCCGGCACACCCCATTCCAGTTGAACGGCCTGCCACCAGGCATCCTGCGCCGCCGGGTCATGCGCCGTTCCTCCCAAGGCCCCCCGGGTTGTCTGCCAGAACACACAACCCCGACAGGGATCGGGAAGTGCGTCAAGGTCCTCCAACCGCAGAGCGCGGACCCTAGCCGCCACGTCTGTCCCCTTTGACCTTTGGTGCCATGGGGTGATCACGCGTCATATGAGACAGCACCGCCACACCCAGACCAAGCGCGAAGCCCACAGTGGTCCGGATGACCAGATGGAGCGGGGGAGAGACCACAGGCTGAATCTTACGACGTGGGCAGTCCCCAATCAGATCGATTCTGGGCGTCGCAAGGGTTGACGGGCCACCCGGTTACCCTTGGTTGTACCAAAAGGCGCTGCGGACGTGCGTCCCCAACCCAGGAGCCAGTCGTGAGTTCATCCGATCCCTATCTCAGCCGTTACGCTGATCGTGCCAAAGGCATGACGGCAAGTGAGATCAGGGCCTTGTTCGCGGTGGCGTCGCGTCCTGAAGTCGTGTCGTTGGCCGGAGGCATGCCCGATGTCGATGTGTTGGACTTCGACGAGGTTGGCCGGGTCGCCGCTGACGTCTTGGCCCATCATGGCGCGACAGCACTGCAATATGGTGGTGGACAAGGATCACCGGAACTCCGTGAACAACTGGTCGGTGTCCTACAGGCAGAACATGTCAGTGCCCGCGCCGACGACCTTGTCGTGACCACGGGCGGCCAGCAGGCTTTGGACTTATTGGCCAGGTTGTTCATCGACCCCGGGGACGTCGTCGTGGCCGAAGGCCCCTCCTATGTCGGGGCATTGAGCGCATTCGGTCAATACGAACCGCAGATCGTGCACGTGGAGATGGATGCCGACGGATTGCAGCCCGTTGCTCTGGAAGAGGTCTTGGCCGCGATCGTCGCGCAGGGTCGGCGGCCCAAGATGTTGTACACCATCCCCAACCACCAAAATCCAGCCGGGGTCTCGCTGAGTCCGCAGCGGCGTCATGCGATCTTGGAGTTGGCAGAGCGCTATGACTTGATGGTCATCGAGGACAACCCGTACGGCATGCTGGACTTCAAACACGAGACACGGGCCTCATTGGTCAGCCTGGCCCCCGACCGGGTGATCTACGTCGGCACGTTGTCAAAGATCTTCAGTCCCGGAATGCGAACTGGTTTCGTCCTTGCCCCCCGATCGGTACGGGACAAGTTGGTGTTGCTGAAGGAAGCGTCGGATCTGTGTCAATCCAACGTCACCCAGGCGATTGCTGAGATGTGGCTACGGACGCAACCCTGGCCCGATCACGTCCGTGCCTTCACCGAGTTGTACCGCGAGCGTTGTGACGCCATGTTGGAGGAGATCGACACAGCCTTCCCGCCTGCTGCCACCGTCACGGCGCCCACGGGCGGCATGTTCGCCTGGGTCCGCCTGCCCGACTCGGTGGACAGCGGTGCAATGCTCCCCCGCGCCATCAACGCCCGTGTGGCCTATGTTCCGGGCCGGGCGTTCTATGCCGATGGGGGCGGACACCACCACATGCGTCTCAATTTCAGCTACGCCGACAGCGACCGTATTCGCGAAGGCGTGCGCCGGCTGGGCAAGCTCATCAACGACGAACTGAGCCTGCTGCAGGCCTTTGGCCGATGAGCGAACGATCGTGAACTCGTTACGAATTGCCGTCATCGCCGGAGGCCTGTCGCTCGAACGCGACGTCAGCCTGCGCTCAGGAACCCGTATTGCTGCCGCCCTGGAGTCAGGTGGACACCGTGTCAGCGTCCTTGACGTCGACCAGCATCTGGTCGACCGTCTGGAGGACATGACACCCGACGTCGCCTACCTGGCGTTGCACGGCCGCATGGGTGAGGACGGAACGGTGCAGGGCCTTTTGGAGTTGATCGAGGTGCCGTTCACCGGTCCAGACGCACGAGCATCGGCGTTGGCCTGGGACAAGGCGGTCGCGAAGGGCGTGTGGCGGCGTCATGGCATCCCCACCCCGGAATGGATCTCGCTGTCCTCTGACGCCATCCGCGATCTGGGCGCCGCCCGCGTCCTACCGAAGGTGGTGACACGCATGGCGTTGCCATTGGTGGTCAAACCGACCCAAGGGGGTGCCAGCATGGGCGTTGGATATGTCACCGCGGCAGACGAGTTGACCGACCGGTTGATTGGGTCGTTTCGGTATCACACCGTGGCATTGGTGGAGCGCTTCATAGCCGGTACCGAAATAGCTGTGTCGATCGTGGACGACCAACCCCTCCCCCCCGTGGAGATAGAATTGTCGCAGGCCGCCGGGACAGATGGTCATTACGACTTCAGTGCACGCTACACACCCGGTGCGATCACCCTGCATGCGCCCTCCCGATTACCCGCTTCAACGCTACAAAAGGCAACCGAAGTTGCCATGGCGGCCTATGAGGAGTGTGGCGCGCGGCATGTCACACGGGCCGACATGATCATTGATGGGGCAGGCGACCCATACCTGTTGGAACTTGACACCTGCCCGGGTATGACCGAGACATCGTTGCTGCCGGCGGCGGCGGAAGCTGCCGGACTCGACTTCGCAGCCGTGTGTGAACGTATCGTTGCCGCCGCCCTGGATTCAGCCAGCCAATAGGTCCTGACCGCTGCCGCGCCCCAAGATCTCCAGCAGTCGCTCAAGGTCTTCAGCTCCGGAGAACTCAATCACCACCCGCCCGCGTTTGACCGAGCCCCTGATCTGGACCTTGGTGGCCAACGCGTCAACCAATCGCTCCTCGACGTGACCAAACGTCCGGCGCGACCGTCTGGACCGGGATGCGGCCGCGAGGTCCTCCATCGCGGCGTCAGCTGAACGGGCCTGACGCTGACCTATTGCCCGCACCAACTCCTCTGTCTCCCGTACGGACAAGCCCTCGGTCACCACCTGTTGACTGATCTCCAGTTGATCCGTCCGTTCATCCAAGCCCAAAATTGCGCGTGCATGGCCGGCCGAGAGCGCACCGCCCGCCACCAACTCTTGAACGGGCTCGGGGAGTCCCAGCAACCGGAGGCTGTTGGAGATGGCGGACCGCGACTTTGAAAGTCGGCCAGCCAGGGCTTCGTGTGTGAGCCCGAAATCGTCCAACAACTGCCGATAGGCCGCCGCTTCCTCTATTGCGTCCAAGTCGGCCCGATGAAGGTTTTCCACCAGCGCCTCGGTCAGCATCTGGGCATCTTCGGTATGCCGGATGACGACCGGGACCTCGGTCAGCCCCGCCATCCGGGCTGCCCGGAATCGACGTTCACCTGCGATGATCTCATATCCGCCGGACGGCTCCGGTCGGGCGACGATTGGCTGCAACATTCCCACTTGCGCCAAGCTGTCAGCCAACTCCGCAAGAACGGCGTCATCGAAATGCTCGCGTGGCTGACGTGGGTTCGGCCGCAAGTCGTCCAATGGGACCGTCACCAGGCCGGATTGACCCGGCCCTGCAGCGGGAATCAACGCCCCCAACCCCCGTCCCAGTCCCTTTGATCTACTCATCGCGCATCCTTTTCGTTATAACCTCACCAACTACCATCGAACCGCAGGCCGGCCGGGCGCGACAGTGTCCTTAAACGTTCGTGGGTGGTCACCCGACAGGCGTGCGGCCACCCATTCGTTTGTCCAGGCGTGCCACGACTTCTCGGCCAAGCCGACGATATGCCATGGCGCCCCTGGACCCGGGATCAAACTGCGTGATCGGCTGGCCGAACCCGGGCGCCTCGGCCAAGCGTACCGTGCGGGGGATTCGGGTTTCGAACACACGTTCCCCAAAATGGCGTTGTACCTCTTCGATGACCTGCTGACTCAACTTGGTACGAGAATCTGTCATCGTCAACACGAACCCGAGGATTTCCAAGGACGGGTTCAACTCTTGTCGTACCAATTCCGCATTTCGGCGTAAAGTGCCAAGGCCTTCCAACGCGAAGTATTCGGATTGGATAGGGACGATGATGCCATCCGCAGCAGTAAGGGCATTCACAGTGAGCAACCCCAGGCTGGGTGGGCAATCTATGAGGATGACGTCGTACGCTGGGCGAGCCGCGTCCAATACGCGACGCAACTTGTGTTCGCGGCTGTACGCGTTGACGAGTTGCACCTCCGCCCCGGCCAGGTCGATGGTCGATGGTGCAAGATCCAGCCCAGGCTGGTGCGTCTGCACGACGACTTTCGGTAACTCTGCATCCTCAACAATGACCTCATACATTGACAGTGCCATCGGCTCCGGCCGGAGTCCCAGACCCGAGCTGGCGTTGCCCTGCGGATCGAAATCCACGAGTAAGACATGAAGGCCTTGCTCGGCCAGGGCAGCCGCTAGTGAGACGGACGTCGTTGTCTTCCCCACACCACCCTTCTGGTTCGCAACCGCAAGAATCGTTGCGGATGTATAGCGCTGCGGGCCATGAACCGGCCCTGGCATGTCAGGAAGGTCCGTAGGCTCAGCTTCTGGGTCAACCGCGTCATCAAGATCATGTTTCACGTGGAACGCCTTCCTTCGACTAGCACTCTGACAAGCGGCTCTCCTCCTGAGGCCAACCGGGCCCTACGACCGCGGTCCGCCCAACGGGGATGCCTGCGGGACCCCATCCCGGCGGGGAATCCCACGCGGCGGGGCGCCCATTGCCGCCATGCTCACAATGACCGTGTCTCGATCACCGAACTCAATGGGCTCCGTGTGCATCTCGCGCAGCCGCAGTCGGCCAGAAGCGCGTTGGAAGTACCCGCGTTCTTGCTCTACCGATACGCCCTTTACGACAGCCAGCCGACCTCGGGGACGGAGGAATCCACGTGCAAGTTCCGCCACAATGTCCAGTCGGGCCAAGGCACGACTGACCACCCCGTCATACAAACCTCGGTACTGTTCATCTCGGGCCAGCGTTTCTGCGCGTCCCGACACCGCTCTGGCATTGGACAAGCCGAGATCGGCGATGAACTCGGCCACAGCATCGACCTTCTTGGTTCTGGCATCAATCAGGGTCCATCCGACGTGTGGGCGAAGAATGGCGCCCACCAGGCCGGGCAGGCCGCCGCCCGTCCCCAAGTCGATCCAATGGTCCCCATCACCTGCTGGCAGTGCTTCGATGATGGCTTCGCACTCCGGGATGTGCAGTGATGCGAGCATCCCACGATCCCGGGCTGAGACAAGGTTGTGAGGTGACGAAGCAATCAGATGCGTCAGGTGATCCAAGCGTTCGCGCACTTGTGTTGCACGTGAAACAGGCTCGCTCAACGCATCGGCCATGCCATGAACCTAGTCGGTGGGGCGGATGACCACGCGACGGCGTGGCTCTACCCCTTCACTTTCAGAGGACACCCCACCCGACGATGCGACCAGATCATGCATCATCTTGCGTTCGTACGCATCCATTGGTTCCAGTTTCACCGGTGCACTCGTCTCGCGGACCTCGGCGATGGCGTCGCGACAACGCTCGCGCAACTTGTCCAACTGACGCGCGCGATAGCCCTCTACGTCGACTCTGACGAAGCTACGGCGCTCCGTTCGGCGCTGTACTGAACTACGGATCAACTCTTGTAAGGCATCAAGCGTGGCGCCTCGACGGCCGATCAGCAGGCCACTCCCCACATCCTGTAACGTCACGATGGCCTGGCGTTCCTTGATCTCTATCTCGATATCACCCGGAAGATCCAGGATGTCCAGCAGACCCTCGACGAAGTCTGCTGCCAGTTCGGCGTCCTCGTCCATCTGCTGCAGAAGTAACCCCTCCTCAGCAGGTGCGTCCGCCGCGGTGCTGGCCCCCTCCGCATCGTCTGTCGTCATGTCATTGTCATCGGTTCGAGCCTCGAACCCTGTGTCAGTGCTCATAGAGCCCCCTTCGTGGGTCGGTTGCTACTTGTCCTTCGGTGCCTTGCTGGGGCGATCGGCCCCGGTGTCTTTGCCGCCGTTCTGGTGTGACGACGGCGGCCGTTTCTTCTTTCTTGCCCCGCCATTGGTGCCATTGTTCTTGCCGTTGCCCCCAGGTTCAGATGCCTTGGCGATCTGTGCCGACTGGTCCCCGCGACCCTTGACCGGCGTGTTGGGGCGCTTTCGTTTTTTCGGCACATCGGTCGACGGTGGGGTCGTTTTTGGCGACGGTTTGGTGTTGGTTGACCGGGGCGGACCATCACCCAACGACGGCTTGGCGTCGGCATTCGCCTCTTGACGCTCGGCACTGCGGAAGATGAAGGCCTGCTGCCCGATTGTCCACAAGTTGGTCGTGACCCAATACAGAACCACTCCGATGGGGAACGTGAACGACAGATACCCCAGAAAGACCGGCATGATGTACAGCATCATCTTCATTGCCTGTGCCTGGTCCCCGGACGACGCGTTGGCATTGCGGGCCTGCATCTGCTTTTGGGAATAGAACGTCGACACCACCTGCAGCGCGACCAGGACAAACGCACCAATCCCTGCCCCTCCCGCTGCACTGGCTGCCAAGTCGTGCACGCCGAAGAAGGGCGCACTTGCAAACTCTTCGACGCGCCCGCCCTCAAGGACCCGGAACAACGCGAAAAAGATCGGCATCTGTAAAACCAGCGGCAGACAGCCGCCCACCGGGTTGACCTTGTGTTCTTGATACAAGGCCATTTGGGCTTCGCGTTGCTTGTCTTTCAGCTTCTTGTACCGCTCGGGGTCGGTCTTGGCCATGGACCGATCCGCTTTGTACTTCGCCTGGATCTTCTTCAGTTCTGGCTGCAGTTTCTGCATCGACCGCATGGATTTCGTCTGCCTGACCATCAGGGGGATCAGGAACAACCGAACCGTGACGGTCAGCAAGATGATGGCGAAGCCCCACGCGAATGAGCCGGCAACCGGTTCCAGCCAGGATTCATACGTGCGCAGGATGGTTTCCAGGCCCTCAAGGAGGCTGTCCCAGATCTGTGTGAAAAATCCCATGAGCGGATTACTCCTCAGCGAAAACGAATGCGGGCGAGTTGCCCGAACCGTCTCTCGTCGATCGGTCTTGACGACGGGGTGGCACGGGGTCCAGCCCGCCCCGGCCCCAGGGATGGCAGCGGCAGACCCTGGTCAGGGCCAGCCATCCGCCTTTGATCGCCCCGTATTCTCTGACCGCCTCCAAACCGTACGCTGAACACGTCGGATGGTAGATGCAATGTTGTTGCTGTTTCGGAACAAGGCGGTACATCCGGATCAACAACTCCAACAGCCATGCCAATGGCGAACGTATGTTCGTCTGTCGCACGGTGGTGAGCGGCATCCGGGGGCTCACCTTTGGGCCGTGCGTTTGTCGGTCCTTTGGACCGGGCGTTTGTCGGTCGCGCGACGCACACCCCGTCGGAGGACTTCGCCGACCTCCGCACACAACTCCGTCAGCGGCACCGTCGCCGCACTGCTCTGGCTGGAGATGACCACGTCCACACCCGGGGGCAGCCCAGCCTGCCGCAGGCACTCACGGACACGCCGCTTGGCGCGGTTGCGAACCACCGCACTCCCGACGCCACGTCCGGCGACCACCGTGACACGCGACGGGGCCGAATCGGGCCGTAGCAGAATGTGGGCCGTCACGTGTTGTCCGCCGGCGACACATCGGGCGGCAAAGACGTCACGGATCGCCGTGGATGACCGCAGATGCTGGGGTGAGAACACGTATCCACCGTAGCTACGTCGACGTCCCTCGGTTTCAGGCCGACAGCTTTTTGCGGCCCTTTGCGCGACGGGCCTTGATGACCCGCCGACCCCCAGGGGTGCTCATCCGTGCGCGAAATCCGTGTTTGCGGTTACGTCGACGGTTGTTGGGCTGAAATGTGCGCTTCATGACTGTGACTTTGGTAGTGGGAAAAGAGCTTGGATCGGACCGGACCAGCATGGCCACGAACACGGGGGCGAGATGTGGGTCAACGTGACGTGGCGATGGGTCCGCACTGAAACGGGGATCCGGGCTGCCGTGTGTCACGAGGTTTCCCGCAGGTGATTTCCAGTGTAGGGAGATCCCCTGTAGCAGGCAACCGGTCACGTGACAAGGCTTGTCGGGGTGTCTTGGGTGTGCCTACACTCCTCGACCCCTGATCGTTGCCTCAGACCCGTCCAAGTCATCCACATGTTGTGGAAAACCCTGTGGACAACGACCTTTCCCCATCAGGCACGCCCTCAGTCAACAAACCCAAGCGAGTGTGACCCTTTGATGGAGTTCCAACCCCCCGAGCTTTCCCACGTGTGGAAGTCGGCGGTCGAAGCTTTATCACTCCAAATTCCCAATGCAGCCCACCTCGCCTGGTTGAACGCCACCGAACCGATCGGGCTGTCGGATGGAATTTTCGTTCTTTCCGCCCCCAGCCCGTTTGCACGCGAACAACTGAACCGGCGGTTGCGCGACGAGATGACAGCTGCGGTCACAGAAGCAATCGGCGAGCCTGTGACCGTGGTGATCACAGCGCGCACCGAAATTCAGTCAGATAGTCACGTGGGGGATCCTGATGACGAGCCCCTGGATGACCCCGCCGTGGAACTGCAAAACTCCCCTGTCGACGCGACAGCTGATGTTGTCCTCGGTAGCCCTGCGCCCTTGGCCAACCTATCGGGTAAGTATGTCTTCGACCGGTTTGTCATCGGCCCCAGCAATCGGTTTGCCCATGCCGCCGCTTTCGCCGTTGCCGAAGCGCCGGCCAAGGCCTACAACCCACTGTTCATCTACGGTGAATCCGGCCTGGGCAAGACCCATCTTCTGCAGGCCATCGGACACTACACAGGCAGGCTGTACCCCCAAAGTCGGATTACCTATGTGACCAGTGAACAGTTCACGTCTGAATTCATCGAAGGCGTTCGAAGCGGCCGCCAGGCCCACTTCCAACGGCGCTACCGCGATGTCGACGTGCTCTTGATCGACGACATCCAATTCTTGGAGAAGGCTGAGCGGACACAAGAGGAGTTCTTCCATACGTTCAACGCGTTGCATCATGCCGAGAAACAGATCGTCCTGACGTCCGACCGGTCTCCCCGGCATCTCAACAGGGTGGAAGAGCGACTGCGGACACGCTTTGAGATGGGTCTGTTGACCGACGTCAAACCCCCGGACAAAGAGACTCGTCTGGCCATCCTCCGCCGCAAGGCCGACATCGACAGTGTCACCGTTCCCGATCAGGTCCTGGAGACGATCGCGGAACGGATCTCAACAAACATCCGTGAGTTGGAGGGTGCCTTGATTCGGGTCATCGCGGCCGCCAGTTTGTCCAAGCAACCGGTCACGCTGACGTTGGCAGAGGCGTCGCTGAAAGACGTCTTCCCTGAGTCCAAGAGCGGCCAGATCACCGCCGACATCATCATCGATGAGACGTCGTCGTACTTTGAGTTCTCCGTTGAACAGGTTTGTTCCAGCACCCGAACCCGTGCTCTGGTCAATGCCCGCCAGATCGCGATGTACCTCACCCGTGAGTTGACCGAGTTGTCCTTGCCGAAAATCGGTGAGGCGTTCGGCGGGCGCGATCACACCACCGTGATGCATGCCAACAAAAAGATCCAAGCGCTGATCAAAGAACGGCCCGCCACATTCGAACAGATCCAGGATCTGACCGCACGCATCAAGGCTCGTGCCCGTCGTGGGTGAGGCTCCGGCCATTGCCCCTGTTTCTGTCCACATCCGACTGGGGGTTCACGGTGGACAACCTTGGGTGTTGTCCGCACCACGGGGCACACTACGGACAACCCACAAGGCATTCAGGGAACTACACAGCTGCCGCACATGTCGGACACAGGCGGTTCCACACCCTCATCATCCCTCTGAACAGGGCATAGCCCGGTTGTCCACAGCCGTCAAGCGCCCCTACTACTACAACAGATCTATGTATCTCAAAAACCCATCTACTGCAGCCAGACCACAGGACCGTGGACATCTGAGGAGGACACCATGAAGTTTCGGGCTGAACGGACCGCATTTGAAGAGGCCATCAAGTGGGTGCAGCGCACCGTGGGTGAGCGCGTGAGCTTTCCCGCGATGGCCGGCATCAAGTTGAGCCTTGCCGCTGACACGTTGACGATGTCCTCCACCAACGGTCAGGTCGACTCAGAAATGGAACTGACCGTCCAGGGTGAACGGGACGGTGGTGCGCTGGTATCCGGAAAGTTGCTGAGCAATGTCGTTCACCTGCTCCCCAATGACGCCGTGGAGTTGGATGTGTCTGGTGAGTCCTTGCACATCACCTGCGGTCGCGCGACCTATGAGCTGCGGTTGATGATGCTCGAGGACTTCCCCACGCTTCGGACGCCCCTGGACGACGCACTGTCGGCGACGCTGAAGGCGACGGAGTTCGCGGCATTGGTGGGCCAGGTTTCCAAATCAGCAAGCACCGAAGACGCAAGGGCTGTGTTGACAGGGGTCAAGCTTGAGGCAAGCGATCAGACGTTCACTGCCGCGGCCACGGATTCCTATCGCCTGGCAGTGCGGAGCATCCCCTGGGATGGGACAGGGGAGATGAATGCCCTGGTCTCCAGGCGCGCGCTGGATCAGGCCCGCAGCGCCGCCGAGATGCTCGGCAGTGAAGTCACCCTGGTGTTGGAACCCAGCCATGCAACCTTTTCGTTCCCCGATCGGCGTCTGGTGTCCACCCTGATCGAAGGAAAGTATCCCGAATACCGGCAACTGATCCCGGACGGCTTCGAGCGTCGTATTCGTGTTGACCGTCAGGCGTTGACCGAGGTCGTCCGACGAATCGCGGTGGTCGGCGAAGCCGACAAAGCGATGACGCCGGTGATCATGGAAATGGCTGATGACACCGTCGTGATCAAGGCGGATTCGACTGAAGCCGGACAAGCCCAAGAGTCGCTACCGGTGGAGTTGGAGGGCGAAGCGCTGACCATCGCGTTCAATCCTCGGTTCTTGATCGACGGCTTGGACGCCGTGGGCGGGGAGCAGGTCAGCTTTGAGTTCCGTGACGAACTCAAGCCGGCGATCCTGCGCCCCCCGGCCCCGGAACAGGGCGACGACGTCGAGGACAACGACTTTTTGTACCTGCTGATGCCGGTCCGTGTCTAGGTTCTGCACGACGACCGGGGAGTGACGTCGTGCAGGTGTGACTGATGCGTCTGGTCACCCTGCAACTTCTTGACATGCGCAACTATCAGCGCATGGATCTGGTCTTGCCGGCCGGTCCGTCGTTGTTCGTCGGCCCCAATGCGCAGGGCAAAACCAACCTGTTGGAGGCCGTGAACTATCTGGCGTTGGGCCGCAGCCACCGGGTGTCCAACGACCAGGCCCTGATACGACTGGGAAGTGACGCGGCAATCATCCGTGTCGAGGCGTTGGGCGATGGCGGTGAACGCATCCAGGTCAGCGTAGAACTGCGACAAGGCCGTAACCGTGCCCAACTGAACGGGCAGCCGCAGGCCCGAATGAGAGACGCCTTCGGTCTGATCAGATCGGTGTTGTTGGCGCCCGAGGACCTGACGCTGGTGCGCGGGGACCCAGGTGATCGACGACGGTTCCTGGATGATCTTCTGGGCGGTCGGCGGGCGAGCTACCCGGGTATCAGCGCGGACCTTGACCGTGCGCTGTCACAACGCAACGCCATCTTGAAGCAGGCCCGTGTGACCGGGCGTATCGACCAGGAGGTGCTTGAGGTGTGGACCGAGACCTACGTCAACATCGCAGGCTCG
>JBBSNE010000026.1:0-14028 GCA_038232815.1 Euzebyales bacterium
CGACGCCCGCCGTCCTCACTGCTGGACTCCTCTTCACCCCGCGTACGGGTACGGGTGCGGGTGTTGCGGTCGCCGCCACGCTCACGAGAGCGGGTGGTGCTGCCACTGCTGACACGCTCGGCATCAGCTTGATCATCGTTGCCGCCGGTCACGGTGGTGGAGGCGGGGGGCGCCTCGCCCTCGGTCGGGTCCTCGACCTCGGCCGGCGCGTCCGTCTGGGGGTCCGCCGCCTGGGCAGGCGCGTCTGTCTCGCCACTGGGCGGGTCGATCAGGACCAGGGAGAACTTGTTGCCGTTCTTCACCTCGGCGACCTCGACCCACAACTTCTCACCAACGCTGACGGCTTCGTCAGCGTGGTCCAGCCGCTTGCTCCCACCCAATTTGGAGATGTGCAACAAGCCGTCTGACCCGGGGCTCAGGCTGACGAAGGCGCCGAAGTCGACCGTCTTGACGACTGTGCCGTAATAGCGTTCGCCCTCCTGGGGAACCACCGGGTTTGCGATCTGACGGATGCGTTGCAGCGCCATGTCGGCTGAGTCGCCGTCCATCGCATAGATGCGCACCACACCGCGTCCGGCCTCGTCCTCGACGTCGATTTGGGCACCGGTCTCATCGGTGATCTCACGGATGATCTTGCCTTTGGGGCCGATCACCTCGCCGATCTTGTCGCCTGGGATGTACTCGACGTGCACGCGCGGGGCGTGGGTGTTCATCTCGCTGCGCGGCTCAGAGATGCAGTCGGTGATGACCTGCAGGATCTCCATCCGCGCGTCCTTGGCCTGCGTCAGGGCGTCCGCCAGAACCTGGGCGGGAATGCCGCTCAGCTTGGTGTCCAACTGCAACGCGGTGACGAAGTCAGCGGTACCGGCGACCTTGAAGTCCATGTCCCCGAAGGCATCCTCGGCGCCCTGAATGTCGGTCAGGGTCGTGTACTTGCCGTCCTCGCTGATCAGACCCATGGCGATCCCGGCCACCGGCGCGGTGATCGGCACCCCGGCGTCCATCAGCGACAAGGTTGAGGCGCAGACCGACGCCATCGAAGTCGAGCCGTTGGAACTGACGACCTCGCTGACCAGTCGCAGCGCATAGGCGAAGTCGTCGGCGTTGGGGACGACAGGCAGCAGTGCCCGCTCGGCCAGGGCGCCGTGGCCGATCTCGCGGCGCTTGGGGCCGCGCATGAACCCGGTCTCGCCGACGCTGAACGGCGGGAAGTTGTAGTGGTGGATGTAGCGCTTCTCGGTGTTCGGGTCGATGGTGTCCAGGCGTTGGGCGTCACGAAGCATGCCCAGGGTCAGGACGTTCAGGACCTGTGTTTCTCCGCGGGTGAACAGCCCCGAGCCGTGCGCACGGGGCAGTACCCCGACCTCAGCTGACAGCTGACGGATGTCGGTCGGGCCACGTCCGTCGATGCGGACGCCGTCGTTGACGACCCGGCGGCGGATAAGGGTCTTCTCCAAGGACCGGAAAGCGTTCTTGGCCTGCTTCTCCAGTTCCTCGTCCTCGACATCGACATCGCCGGCATTGCTGAAGGCGTAGTCGACGGCCTGCTCGCGCAGCTGCGCCATTGCATCGGTGCGAGCGGACTTGTCCAGTCGGTCATCGACCAGGACGCGGCCCATCTCCTTGCCCACCGTCTTCTCAACCGCGTTGTAGACCTTCTGGTCATAGGGGGCGAACTGCGGGTATTCACGGGTTTCGCCAGCAGGTGCCTGGGCGGCCAACTCGTTTTGCAGGTCGCACAGTTGCTTCAGGTAGCCCTTGGCTTCCTCGAGGGCATCGCCCAACACCTCTTCGGTGGGCTTGACCCCACCCATCTCGATTCGTTCCACGGCGTTCTCAGTGGCCTCGGCCTCGACCATCAAGATGTCGATCTCACCAGAGGTCGGGTTCAGACGACCGGCGACGACCAGGTCGAACACCCCTTCGGTGTCCAACCATTCGAAAGTCGGAAACGCAGTCCAGTTGCCGTCTCGGTCCATACCCATCCGCACGCCGGCGATGGGCCCGTCAAAGGGGATTCCGGCCTGCATGGTTGCGGCGGAGGCCCCGTTGATGGCCAGGACGTCCGGCGGGTTTGACTGGTCGGCGCTGAGGGTGGTGATCAGCACCTGCACCTCGTTGCGCAGTCCGTCGGCGAACGTCGGCCGCATCGGCCGGTCCACCAGACGGCAGGTCAGGATCGCATTCTCGCTGGGGCGCCCCTCACGCTTGAAGAACGACCCGGGGATGCGACCGGCCGCGTACATCTTTTCTTCGAAGTCCACCGTGAGGGGGAAGAAGTCCAGGTGTTCCTTCGGCCGCCGACTGGCGGTTGAGGTGACCAACAAAATGGTCTCCCCCAGATGACAGACGACCGAGCCGCCTGCCTGTCCGGCCAATTTGCCGGATTCCATGGTTATTTCGACGCCGCCGATCTTGGCGGTCGCCTCGTATGTTCCGAGCTGTGTCATGCTCGCGTCCTTTCGCCCTGCAATAGCAGGGAATGAGCCCGGGCGTGGTTGTCGTCAGACGACCTGCCGGGCAGTGGCACGCGATGACCGTGGGGGAGACGGGGTGTTCGGCGGACGCCGCACCCTGATTCTCAGTGACCACGGTCCAGCATTGCTGGCTCGTCACCACTGACAACCAAGGGTCGATTTCGGTTGGTGTCCGCCGGGCCTGTCTGACCAGATTTGGCTGGGCAGTGCCCAAACCCATGGCATCGGCGTGTTGGGATTTGCTATGAAGTTGTCTTGCGGGGCACCCCGGATCCGCGCTTGCAGGTTCCGAGGCGTTCCTCAGCGGCGCAGCCCCAGGCGGCCGATGAGTGAGCGGTACCGCTCAATGTCCGTGCGCTGCAAATAGCCCAGCAGGTTGCGTCGTTGACCGACCAGCATCAGCAGACCACGACGAGAGTGGTGGTCCTTCGCATGTGTCTTCAGGTGCTCGGTCAGGTGGTTGACGCGTGCGGTCAGTAGTGCGACCTGCACCTCGGGGGAGCCGGTGTCACCCTCGTGGGTGGCGTACTCCTTCAAGATGTCTTCTTTGCCTGGTATCGGCGCCTTGGCCATAATCGATCATGCTCCTCGTCGAATCGTTTCCCGCCGGGTGGGCTGCAGGTCGTAGGGATCTGCCAGCCGGGGCACCTGGGCTTACATCGGAGCCGATGCAACCCTGGTCCTCCTGGATCACCCGAAGTGTCCGACGAAGCCGAAGACGACAACGTCGGTGAACGGGCACGAGATTTTGGCCACCCTCGTGGTGGCTTGCCCTCAGTATGCGTGGCCGCCTTCCATTCGGCAACCTCCGAACGCAACCCGCAGCGGTTAATCTCTTCCCGTGGGCCTCCGTAGATCACGATACCTTGCTGCCGTCGTGATGGTGACTGCGCTCGCGGGGTGGGGCTGTACGTCGGTAGTGGAGACATCAAGTGGATCCACGGAGGCGCGCAACGACGACGGGGCGGCAGCGCGAAGCCAGGTGCTCAGCCGCTATGGGGCCGATTCGCGTCCCACGATCGTCAGGACCCCGCGGATCGTGGGTATGACGCTGAAAGAAGCGTCCACGATGTTGCAGGCCGAGGGGTTGGGATTGCGCACCACGGCGGGGCAGGAGGACGCGACCGGTGGCAGCAACTTCACCAGCAACGATGCCCCAACCGCTGGTGTCCAGCGGATCACCGCGCAATCCCCACCGGCCGGGCAGCCCCTGCCGCCGGACGGCCTGGTCGAGGGCTTCGTGCTGACGCCGGCCGAGCCTGGACCCGGGCCCCGTTCCCCGCTTGGGCCGACGCCCGAGCCCACCCCCGCACCGTCCCAAACGGCCCAAGCCGCGCCAATTCCACGTCTGGTCCTTCCCGGGCGGACCCGGCAAACCCCCCCGCGGGACCCCACCCCGTCACCTTCTCAAGCGACCGAAGCCCCGCCAATTCCACGTCTGGTCCTTCCCGGGCGAACCTCTCAAACCTCCCCGCGGGCGGCGGCCATCGAGACGGCAGCGCCGGCTGCCCGGGAGAACGATGCAGCGGTCAGCAGCAACACCGTCATCCCTGGCTACGTCCTGCCCCCCCACACCCCCGGCCTTTTGCGAACCAACCCACGGAATTTGCCTGCGGTGCCCTTTGGAACCGAACTGACCGGTTCTGCCAGCTGGTATGGCCCCGGTTTCGATGGATCGCAAACGGCCTGTGGTGGCATCTATGATCAGAATGGGGCGACGATCGCGTCGCGGGAGCTGCGGTGCGGCACGGTGGTCCGTATCACGGGGCCCGCGGGATCAACCGTGCAGGCGACGGTCACCGACTGGGGGCCCGCAGAATGGACCGGACGTCGGTTCGACCTTTCGGCTGCGGTCTTCAACGCCATCGCTCCACTGGGTGCAGGGGTGATCCCCGTCCGCGTCATCACCGCGAACGTGCCCGACTGAGGCGGGCGGACGGCGGGGGCCATGACGATCGGACACCCTGCGTACTGAGCGTGTGGATACGGTGTGTTGCGATGCTTTCGGAATCGTTTCCTCCGATCCTGCTGGCAGCTCAGCAGGGCCAAGCGTGGGCGTTCGAGCGACTGTGACACGATCTGGGTCCACTGGTGGCGGGCTATCTGCGTGTGCAGGGGGCTGTGGAGCCCGACGATCTGACCAGTGAGACCGTCATCGGTGTGTTCACCGGCATCAGTCGATTCTCAGGTACCGAAGAGACCTTCCGTTCTTGGGTGTTGGTGATCGCTCATAGGCGGCTGCTGGACCAGCGGCGACGCTTGTCCAGGCAACCCTCGGTCCTTGACGATTCCACCGAAGAGTTGTCGCGTGTACCCGGGGGTGAGGTCGAGGGCGAAGCGCTGGAGGCCTTGGCCGATGAAGACGTCCGCAGGCTGTTGACAGCGCTCTCGCCGGATCAACGATCGGTGTTGACCCTTCGCATTCTGGCCGATCTGACCATCGAACAGATCGCCGAGGTGATGGAAAAACGTCCCGGCGCCATCAAAGCCCTGCAACGACGCGGTCTTTCCAAACTCCGGGAACGTTTTTCCGAAACGGGCGTACCCCTGTGAGCTGCTCCGACGATTACTCCGACGACATGTTCGATTCCTCCCTTGACGATGCCTTCGAGGCCGCCCTGTCTGGATCCTCGGATCCGGACGGCAGCCCCGTGGAATGTCTCGTGGCGCAAATCCGATCACGCGAGCAGACCCCACCGCAGGCCAACCGGGCACTGTCGGTGTTGCTGACGCATGGACTGCAGCCAGGCGAAGAATCATGCGGCGCCACCGCGGTGCCGCCACTGTCAGTCAGGAGTGCAGTCATGAGGAGAACCACAACGAAACGCCTTTCGACGCGGCTGGCCGCCACCAGCATCGGGGTCAAGGTCCTGCTGGGCGCCAGCATGGCAGTCGCAGCAGTGGGTGGTAGCGGCGCCGCAGGAGTGCTGCCGGACGCGGTGCAGGTGTCCTACGACAGAGTGGTGTCTGGGCAGGCCGACGGTGGCGGTGACGACATCGTCGACGTAGGTCAGACCGGTCCGGGCGACGCCATCTTCGTTGCCGTCGACACCGACAACGACACCCGCACCGAGAACTTCGGCGACCGCGTCAGTCCCGACGCTCGCGGCGAGGACGGCACCAACGGCGTCGATGGCCAGACCATCAGCGAAGAAGCCAAACAAAACGGCCGAAATGCTGAGGATTCCGACGACGGCGAAGAATCAGAGGCCCCCGACGACACCGAAGAATCAGAGGCCCCCGACGACATCCAAGCTCCGACGGACAACTTCGGCGACCGCGTCAGCCCCGACGCCCGCGCCGAGGACGGCACCAACGGCGTCGACGGCCAGACCATCAGCGAAGAAGCCAAACAAAACGGTGCAAATGGACAGGCCCGTGCCGAGGAGGCCCGGGAACGTCGCCCAGACGAAGCCGGGGACGCGGCTAGCCACGCACCAGCTGCTCAGGACACGTCTGGTGGCCAGGCGGCTCCTGCTGTCAAACCACCCGCTGCGGAACCAGCCGCGGAGGCACCCGCTGCCAAGCCGGCGGCGGAGCGAGCCACTGTGACTGGGGCCGAGCAGGGCCAAACCAACCGTGCAGCGGACCCCGCCCCCCAACGTGCCGCCGAGGCCGTTGATACCGGGGGTGCCGGTGCACCCGACACCACTGGCAGGCCCGAGACCACAGGCACATCCAATGCCGGTGGGAAAGGGGGTCGTGGATAACACCACGACGTCATCACGGCCCGGTTTCCCCCAGCCGGGCCGTGACCCTTTTTCAGGCAAGCCTTCCCGCCCGTTCTGCTGGCTGCCCAGCAGGGCCAAGGTTGGGCCTTGGAACGTCTGTGGCAAGATCTGGGTTCGCTGATCGCGGGACGACAACTCGAGGACGAACGTCGTCAGCGCAGACATCGACGGCCAGCCAGTGGCGCTGAGGCATCTGCGAAGGTGGGATTGGCGGACCGGAGAATCAACAGGTCAAGGCAATGCTGGCAGGTCTCACGGAGGATCAGCGTTCGGTACTGAGTTTGCGAATAGTCGGCGACCTCACCAACGAGCAGGTTTCAGATGTCGTAGGCCAACGGCGAGCGACCGTCAGGGATCTGCAACGTCAGGCCGTTGCGAGCCCACGCCCAGCCCCGCAACCAGACACCCCCGCCCCACCACCCGCCAACAACGGCGGGGGAAACGGCAACGGCAACAACGGCGGCGGCAACGGCAACGGCGGACGCACAAACCAGCAGCCAACCACCCCAGTCCCGCCCCCCGTCGTCCAGGCACCAACCCCGAACATTCCAGAGGTCAGTGTCCCTGCAGAGGTGTCACCAGCAGGACAATGACCTGATACAGCTCATCCCGCGTGGCTCCGTCAAGGTTTCGTCAGTAGCGTCCGAGCACGGTCAACATCCTCCGCCATCTGCGTGATCAGGTCCTCCACGGAGTCAAACTTGACTTGTGCCCGCAGGCGATGTCGGAAGTCAACCGCCGCCTCCACGCCGTACAGGTCGCCGGCCCAGTCGATCAGGAATGCTTCGACGCGGATTTGGGCGACACCGCCGAATGTGGGATTCAGCCCGATGGAACTTGCCGCCGGGTGCCACGTGCCGTCGGGCAGGCGGAAGAGCCCGGCATAGACCCCCTCCGCTGGGATCGCCGCCCGGTTGTTGACCTGCAGGTTTGCCGTCGGGTACCCCAGTTCGCGACCGCGTTGGTCGCCCCGGATGACGATCCCCTCAACCATGTGTGGCCTTCCGAGCCAGCGGGCGGCCTGTTCGACCCGACCGTTCTCCAGTGCGGCGCGGATCTCCGTCGACGACACGACGACGTCGTCCATCTGCAACAGGGTCACCCCTTCGGAAGTGAAGTCGAACACCGGACCCAGGTCTGCCAGCGTCGTCACATCCCCGGCCGCTTTGTGGCCGAAGCGAAAATTTCCCCCCACCACGACGTGCTGGGCCTGGACGGGGCCTGCCAGCACATGCTGAACAAAGTCCGACGCCGACAGGTGCCGCAGATCATCGTCAAAAGGAACGGCAACCACCAGGTCAACCGGCTGAGCGGCCAACGCTCGCAGGCGCTGGTCCAGCGTCATCAGCAACGGCGGTCTGGCACCCGGGTTGACGACCTCGAGCGGATGACGGTCGAAGGTGATCACTACAGACCGCACGCCGCGGTCATGCGCCGTTTTGGACGCTCTCAAGATCAACGACTGATGACCGCGGTGCACCCCGTCGAAGAACCCGATCGCCACCACCGACGGCGCAGGTTCCACCGACCCCAGTCCGATCGCGATCGTTGAGTTCATCGCTACGACCCGTCAGTTGAACACGACTTCAGGGCGGGCCACCTGACCATCATCGCGCATGACTGCGATCAACTCTCCTGCAGGATCCAACATGCACAACACGCCGGGCCGTCCTGTTGACGGCAACGATCCGCCGTTACGCACCGTAGCCGCATCGTCGGCAGACGTCACTACCGACCGGTAGTCCGCCATTGCCTCGGCCGGCGTCATGACCGCAGTGGCGAACTCACCCGACTCCGCCATAGTGACCAGGCCAGCCAGCTCATGCGCATCGTCAATGGCGAACCGTCCAGAGCCCAGACGACGCAATCCCGTCAGATGAGCACCAACCCCAAGCTTGTCCCCCACATCGGCCGCCAACGTCCGGACGTAGGTGCCCGCTGAACAGGTCACCAGGAATGATGCCTCGGCCTGTTTGCCGGGGATGAACTCATCCAAGACGATGTCATGGATCGTGACCGGGCGGGGGTCTCGTTGTACCTCCTCGCCGCGGCGGGCCTTGGCGTACAACCGTTCACCGTCGACCTTCACCGCCGACACCATGGGAGGAATCTGTTCGATCTCTCCCACAAAGTCTTGCAACGCCTCACACAGTTGGTCTTCGGTCACCCCGGACGCATCCGTCAGGCTGGTCTGCTCCCCTTCATTGTCCAAGGTGGTGGTGGTACGCCCAAGGCGCATGCGGGCGTCATAGGTTTTGCGTGAGGCCTGCAGATAAGGAACCAGACGAGTGGTCCGACCGATGCAGACGATAAGTACGCCGGTGGCATCGGGGTCCAGTGTTCCGGCATGGCCCACCTTTGGGCCCTTTCGGTTTCCTCGACGACCCGGCTTCGAACCCACGATCCGTCGGATCGCCCCTACCACGTCATGGGAGGTCATGCCGACGGCCTTGTCGACGACGACCACGCCCTGGATACCTTCGGTCCCCGCTGCTGCGGTGGTCATCGCGCAGATCCTGCCCCTGAGACCTTGTCCCGCACAGCCGCGATGATATCGGTCACCTTGCCCGTGCCGGTGAACCCGGCCGCGCGACGATGTCCGCCGCCTCCGAATGCACGCGCGATTTCGGCGACGTCATATGACCCTCGTGACCGTAGTGACGTGCGCCAGGTACCCGAAGCGGTCTGACGAAGGAAACACGTGACGTCGACAGATTCCACCTTGCGCAACAGATCGATCAAACCGTCGGGCTCGTGTTCCCCAGCGCCCGTCTGAGCCAGATCATCCTGGGTCACCCAACTGACGACAAGATCGTCATCCACCACGGCCCTGGTCGTGACCATCGAGACCAGCTCCAGGTAACCCGGCGATGCCGACTCATAGACCGCCCGGTTGATGCCGACATGGTCAGCACCTGCTTCCAGCAGACGTGCGGCGACACGGTGATCAGCAGGCGTGGTCGCAGCAAAGGAGAACCTGCCAGTATCGGTCAACAGCGCCAGATAGATCGCGTCGGCCAACGGCTTGTCCAGGGGCACCCCTAGGGCATCGATGAGCCGCAACGCGAGCACGCCGGTGCATGACGCTGCGGGGTCCACGATACGGATGTCGCCGAAGTCCTCACCTACGTCGTGATGATCGATCACCACGACGGCAGCCGCCGAATCGAGGATCGGCTCGGCCGTTCCCAAACGACTGGGCGCGGCCGTGTCACAGGACACGACGACATCAATATTGGCCGGCAGGTGCTCAGGTGCGACGACCTCGGCCGCGCAGGGCAGGAAGTGCAGGGCGGGTTCCAGTGGCGCTGGTGGCTCGCCCTCATGTCGAGCGCCCCAGGTGGGCAACGCCTCAATACCCAACCGCTGCAGTGCGGTGGTCATTGCGAACAACGAACCCAGCGCATCCCCGTCCGGGTTTATGTGGCCGGTGACCACAACGGTGCTGGCGTCGCTCAGCACGCTTCTCGCGATGTCGATCGCGGCGGCTGTGTCCTGCCCTGCGCCGCCGTGGACAACAGCAGGTTCAACTGCCATCGTCGGCCGGTTCGGTGTCCTCGTGATCAACGCCGTGGTGGGTATCGCCGTCGCCTCGGGTGCCGCCGTTGTCTGTGGTGTCAGACGAATCAAGGTCGGCCAGTATTTGTTCGATCCGCCGGCCGCTGTCCGCCACGTCATCAAAGGCGAAGATGATCTCGGGCGTGTTGCGGACAGTCAACACGCGCCCCAGATCGCGACGCAGGGTGCCGGTTGCCGACTTGAGTCCGGCAGAAGTTGTCTCGCGCTGCTCCTCGGTGTCGGGCAATACGGTGTAATAGACGGTTGCGCGATCGTTGTCCTTTGACATCCGGACGTCGGTCACGGTGACAAACCCGATCCGCGGGTCTTTGAGTTTCGGTAACTGGGTGCCCACCAGTTCTTTGACCCGCTCGCCCAGTCGGCGTCCTTTGTCCGGTCCGCTCATCGGCTGTCCCCTGCCAGACCGGCGTGGTCGATCTCGACATCGATTGAGAAGCCGTCCAGGAGGATGCCGTCGACCCCGACACGAGGGTCGGCCATGCTGAAGCCGTCGTGTTGGGTCTGGACCACCTCGACGTGGATGTCCAAAACCTCCACCTCGACGGCACGCGCGACGATGCGTTCCACGTCGGCAACGACCTTGCGTCCGGTGGTCTCATCGGAGGTCGCGATCGCCACCCCCAGGGCGCAGCGTTGCCACAGGTCTTGGTGCGCGACCTCCGCCACCGACACCCCCAGATCTCCCCGAAGTCTGGATTGCAGTCGCCGTATCACGCTGCGCTTGTCCTTCAGACTGCGCGCGGCGGGGATGTGAAGGTCGATTTCTATGAGGACAGCAAGCACGCTGGCCAGCCTAGCGGCCAACCGGTTGGGATCTTATGCCGGCCCCTTTTCGCAGACTTCACAAAAGGTGGTTTGACCCTAGCGTGACGGCAGCCGGCATGGTGGGCCTCATGAGCTCCCCAACCCACTCCGCACACGACCGTTCCGACCCGCCAGCCCTGGGCGTCTGCCGCCCTGACGCCTGAAGAAGGTGTCATCTGGTGCGGTGCGGCGTGTCGAAAACTTGGTTTGGCATGGGCGAGGGGTGGTCCGGGATGCCCCACAGTGCAAGGAACGCCATGGCCGCCGACCCGACCGCGACATAGCCCACGGCGCGAACGCCGAGCCACTGGCCCACCGCTCCGCCGACGACGGCTCCCACCGGCGTCATCGCCAACGCCAGGACCTTCATGGTGGCGGTGACCCGGCCCAGCACGGCATCGGGGGTCGCGCGTTGACGAACGACGCGGTTCGCGACATTCCACAACATGCCGGAGGCGCCGATACCAATCGCCGCCACGGCCGTCACGATTGGGTTCACGGTGAGACAGATCACGCCGTAGCCAGCGCCAAGCACCACCGGTCCGGACTTGACCGTCACGGCCTGGCCAAGCCGGGCCACAACCCGCTCGGCCACCAGGCTCCCGACCACACCACCCAACGCCAACAGCGAGAGAAAGAACCCGAACGCCGACCGTGGCAACCCCATGGGGCCGATCAGGATAAGGACGGCGACAGCGAAGAAGGCCGTGTTCCCCAGGTTCATCGCCATGTTGCCAAATGCCATCCGCCGCAGCAATCCGTGGTTCCAGACGAACGACGTGCCAGCGCGGATATCGTTTTGCACCGATGATGTTGTGACCCCGCCCGGCCCGGCAGAGGGCGCAGCCGGCAACCGCAGTGTTCTGACGACCAGACCTGCCACCCCATACAACACGGCGGGTATCCCCAAGGTCCAGCCGAACCCGATCGTGGCCAGCCAACTGCCTACGGGTGCCCCTACGGCATCGTTCAGCACCACCTGGGTGCCAATCAGACGGGAATGCGCCTTCTCCAACCCCGCACGGCCGACACGGCCGGGCACGGCCGTTTCAGCGGCGGAATCGGCCAGGATCTCCGTCGACCCGGCCAACGCGGCGGCCGTGTAGATGGCAACCAGACGCCAGTCGGCACCCGCCCAGGCCGCCGTCACTCCCAACATCGTCAGGACCACCCCAAGACCGATGGCCCGCCCAGCGTTGGCCGTCACCAGAAGCAACCGGCGGTCATGGCGATCAGCCAGCACCCCGGAGGGCAGGGCACACAGTGCCATCGGCAGCATCAGCGCGACCTGCACGCCGGCGACCAGCGCCGGCGTGGTCGTCACCGTGGTCGCAAGGACCGGCAGACCGGCCAGCAGTACCCCGTCAGCCAAGTTTGCCGAAGCCGTCGATGCCCACAACCGCCGAAAACCTTGGTTGTCGTCAAGGTGCATGCGGGATCCCATATCCTGTCCATGATTGCAGAGCTTTCTCTGCACGGACCCTACAACCGCAGACAAATGTCTGCAGAGGTTTCTTGGTATGGCCGAACGTGAGCCGTCACCCAGGGCAGGTCGAGGCCGCCCCATCGACCCAGCGATGCTCAAAGCGCTCGCCCATCCCCTCCGAATCGAACTGCTTGAGTCCCTCTTGGACCAGGGACCGTCGACTGCCAGCGGCTTGGGCAGGACGGTCGGCGAGTCCAGTGGGACGACCAGCTACCACCTGCGCCGTCTTGCGAAGGTCGGTTTGATCGAAGAGGCTGATGACATCGGTAGTGGACGCGACCGCTATTGGCGTGCGGTCGGCGGCTGGACCCTGGAATCAGACCTCATGGATGCGCCTGCCACTCAGACAGACGCGCAAATCGTCGTCGATCTGGTTGCGCAAAGCAACATCGAACGGCTGATGACGTGGCTGCGCCACTTCCAGGACTGGCCGCCCCAGTGGCGAGACGCATCGATGATGTCCCATTCCCGGTTGACCTTGACGCCTGAACAGACCGGGGCGCTTGGCGAAGAGCTGCTGGAGCTCGTCGACCGATACCGCCAGGTCCAACATGCCCGGAACACCCCGGGAACGGCACAGGTCGTGGCTCAGACCAATCTGTTCCCGACCGGTGACCCAACCCCCATGCCTGCCTGCCCGGAGGACCGGGCAGGCCTTTGACTCTAGGAGCGTTGGATCTCGCGTTGCTCGTACACCTCGAACTCGTCGCCGACCTTGATGTCTTGGAACTTATCCAGCCCGACACCACATTCATAACCCGTCGCGACTTCGGCGACGTCGTCTTTGAACCGGCGCAACGAGGCGATGGTGTCATCAGCCACGACGACGCTGTCGCGGATGACCCGTACGGGGCCGTTGCGACGCAAGACGCCATCGGTCACATATGACCCGAAGACAAATCCGGCCCGCGGGACACGGAAGACCTCGCGGACCTCGGCACGGCCGATGATGGCCTCTTCGAACTCGGGGGCCAACAGGCCGCTGACCGCGGCCTCAATGTCTTCGATCGCTTTGTAGATGATCGAGTACTGACGCAGGTCCACACCCGATTCCTCGATGGACTGGCGGGCATTGGACTCTGGGCGGACGTTGAAGGCGATGATGATCGCATCGGAGGCCTCGGCCAAAACCACGTCGTCATTGGTAACGGCGCCGACACCCTTGCGGACGATGCGGGTACGCACGCCCTCCAGGTCCAGTTTGTCCATCTCTGCCGCAACGGCCTCGACGGTGCCGCTGACGTCGCCCTTGACGACCAGGTTCAACGTGGTCAGTTCGCCTTCCTTTACGGCGGTGCCCAACCCCTCAAGGGTCAGACGAGGGCGGTTGGCAAGCTCTTCCTTACGCGCACGGGACGCCCGGTCCTCGGCGATGTCGCGCGCCGTTCGTTCGTCCTCCACGACCCGGAAGTCATCGCCGGCGTCGGGAACATCCGACCAGCCCAGCACCTGAACGGGTTTGGCCGGTCCCGCATCCTTGACCCGCTCGCCGGTGTCATCAAACATGGCCCGGACCTTGCAACTCGCGACGCCGGCCACCACGTTGTCGCCGATGTGCAGCGTTCCGTTCTGCACCAGCACCGTTGCCACCGCACCCCGACCACGGTCAAGGTTTGCCTCGATGATCGTGCCCCGGGCTTCCCGGTCAGGGTTGGCCTTGGTCTCCTCGACATCGGCCTGCAGCAGGATCAGGTCCAAGAGCTCATCAAGGTTCGCGCCGGTCATGGCCGACACGTCGACGAAGGTGGTCTGCCCACCGAATTCCTCGGCGATCAGGTCGTGCTCGGTCAACTGGGTGCGGACCCTGATGGGGTCGGCATTTTCTTTGTCGATCTTGTTGACGGCGACGATCAGGGGGACCTCGGCGGCCTTGATGTGATCAATCGCTTCGACGGTCTGAGGCTTGACCCCGTCGTCAGCCGCCACCACGAGGATGGCGACGTCGGTCACC